>JALWOO010000684.1 GCA_027083485.1 Amylibacter sp.
CGGGCGCGCGCGCCGTTTGCAAGGCTAATCTTGTTGGCGCTCGGCGTCCCGGCGCCCTTGTCGGTGGTCACGGTAAGCTTGCCGCCGCCCGCCAGTTTGGCCACGCCCATAAACACCTTGATCTTGTTCTTTTTCATCAAATGGCCAATGCCGCCGCTGAGCTGGGCGGCCACCCTGCGCGACCGTTTCACCACGGCAGGCAGGTCATAACCGATGCTGCTGGCCTTGAGGCCGAATTCACCGGCGCGATGCATCAAATGGAAGATTTCGGAGGAGCGTAACAAGGCTTTGGTCGGGATGCAGCCCCAGTTCAGGCAAATGCCCCCCAGATGCTCGCGTTCGACAATGGCCACTTTCAGCCCGTTTTGTGCGCCCCGGATAGCCGCAACATAGCCCCCCGGGCCGGCACCGATCACCACAAGATCAAAAGATTTATCGGACATTCAGAGACCCTCCGCAAAGTGGTTTAATATTAAACCTTTTATTTTCCCCTCTGTATGCTGGAAAACACAACAGGATACAAGCCCATCAATGCAGCGCATGACGGCTTTGCAATCACATCAGATTTGAACCCGAATACGTCCTAGGCAGCGAGAAACTCTGCCAAGGTTTGCTGATAGCCGTTCTCGCTCAGGAAAACCGTTTCTTCGGCGGTGTTTTTGCGTCCCAACACCGCATTCCGATAGGGGAAACGGCCAAACCGGCGGATCAATTCGCGATGCGCCCTTGCATGGGGCAAGGTCCGCGCGCCCGTCTCCGGCATCCGCGACTTGACCAGACGCACACAGCGTTCCTGATCGCTCAGGCTCTCTGAGTGCATCAAAGGCAGGTAGAAAAACTGCCGCAAAGGTTCCGGCGTGCGCTTGTCGAACTTGGCTTCAATCGCATAACGGGCGGCACAGCGCGCCAGTTTATCCGTCGCAAAGGCGCGTTTGTCATCGCGAAACATATTGCGCGGCATCTGGTCCAGCAGGATAATCAGTGCCAGAGCCTTTTCAGGATAAACACGCCAATCACAATAGGCACCATTGGCCGCCTGCTCCCAATCATCCTTGAATTTCTCGCTGATTTCCTGATCTACTGCGTCGTTCACAGCATACCAACCTTGAGGCCCAACCCCGTCAATCCAAAATTCGAGTATTTCCTGAGCTTTTTGCATAGCCCCAGCCTCCACTTAACCCGCAAGTCCCTAATTACGTACCAGCAGAACGCGATTGAAAACCATCGGTCAAGCCCTTTTATCAAGATATCGCTAACATAGCCCTGATACGCGACAATCCGACCGGTTATAGTGGTGGAATTCCGCCGATTAAGGATCCGCAAAAACTAGGCCGTGTCCTCCTCGTCTTCCTGAGCAGCCTCGATGGCTATTTCCTGAGCAACTTCTACAGCAATAGGGGAGACAATCGGGTGCACGGGGGTATAGGCAGTGGTGTCCCCAATGCTTGGTGCTGCGCGTTGGGACATACGATACAGCGCATAACCCGCCATCAAGCCAAGCATCCCGCCGATGAAGATAAAAAAACCGTTTGGTGTAAAGGTTGACATCAACCACCCGACAATCAGCGGCCCGCCAATTGCCCCGATACCGTTCAGGAAAATCAACCCGCCAGAGGCTGCGGCCATATCATCGGATTCCAGAAAATCGTTGGTATAGGCCAGATACAGGGAATAGAGCGGCGTAGACACCCCGCCAACGACAAAGCCGGCCAGCAAGCGGGCGTTCGGCTGATCGGCAAAGGGCAGCACCCCGAAACAGGCAATTGCGCCAATCAATGACGCCCCGACAATCAACAAACGCCGGTCCATACGATCCGACAACCAGCCGATCGGGTATTGCAACAGCATACCGCCCAGATAGATCGACGCCGCAAACAGGGCAATCTCTCCGGTGCTCATCCCCACCGCACTGCCGAAAACGGCCGCCATACCGAACATTGCGCCAAACACACCGCCCAGCAGGAAAGACCCCACCACCCCCAAGGGGGATGCGTGGTACAGCTGCTTCAGGGTCATCGGCTTTGTGGTGTGAAACACCGGTGCCGGACTAACCGACAGCAAAATCGGCGCAAAAGACAGCGATACCGCCACAGAGATAATCACAAACAAGGTGTAACCAGAGGTATCAACCACGCTCAACAATCCCTGCGCCACGATGATGCCCAGCATCTGCACGATCATATACACCGAAAGCGACTGCCCGCGGGTTTCATTACTGGCGCTATCGTTCAGCCAGCTTTCGGACACCACATAAACGCCGGAATAGCAAAACCCGACGATGATCCGCAGTAAAAACCAGCTGATTTGATCCGGCAGGGCAGCAAACAGGATCAGCGCCGCCGAAATGAACGACGCCAGCGCTGCAAATACCCGCACATGCCCCACCCGCCGGATCAAATGCGGCGTTAATCGCGATCCGCCCAGAAAGCCGATAAAATAGGCCGACATGATGATCGACAGGGCCGTAGTGGAAAACCCCTCTGCCGCGCCGCGAATGCCCAGCAACGTGCCCTGCACCCCGTTGCCCAACAGCAGCAGAAAAATACCGAGCAACAGCGCCCAGGCGTGTTTGACAATGTACAGCATGGTTTTAACCTTGTTCAAAACAACAAGGTTTTACAGTAGCCCGACCGCGAATAATCACCCGCCCAGACGCGACACTTCAGGTGTCGTTTTTTGCTGGCAGCAACAACGAGCTGTCGCCATAGGAAAAGAACCGATAGCCGTTCTGGATCGCATGGCGATAGATATCGCGGATTTCCTGCGATCCCATCAGCGCGCTGACCAGCATCATCAGGGTGGATTTGGGCAGGTGAAAGTTGGTAATCAACCCGTCCGCCACCCGAAATTCAAACCCCGGTGTGATAAAGATATCGGTTTCGCCGACCCAAGGCTGAATCTCCCCCGTGTCACGCGCCGCCGTTTCCACCAGCCGCAGCGCGGTTGTGCCAACCGGAATCACCCGCCCGCCGGCGGCCTTGGCCGCAGCGATATCCCTGGCTGCAGACGCGCTCACCTGCCCCCATTCGGCGTGCATTTTATGGTCGGAAATATCATCGGTTTTCACCGGCAAAAACGTGCCCGCCCCCACATGCAATGTCACATGGGTTGTCTTGACCCCTTGCGCGCGCAATTGATCCAGCAAGGCCTGATCGAAATGCAAAGACGCGGTCGGCGCGGCAACAGCCCCGCTGTGTTTGGCGAAAACAGTCTGGTAATCCTGTTTGTCGCGCGCATCAGCCGCCCGTTTGGCGGCAATATAGGGCGGCAAAGGCATCATCCCCGAGCGCGCAATCGCCTGATCGAAATCGGTGCCTTTCAGGTTGAACCGCAGCCGGATACCGTCCTGACCTTTGGCAATCACCTGCGCTTTCAGGTCCGCATCAAAGACGATGGTCTCCCCCTCTTTCACACGCCGCCCGGGTTTGGCCAGCGCCAGCCAGTCGCCAACACCGTCACAGGACAGCAAAGTCACCTCCACCTTGGCAAAGGTCTCGCCATTGTCAGACAGCCGGCGGCGCTGACCAAACAGACGGGCGGGGATGACCTTGGTGTCATTCAACACCAGCAAATCATCGGGCCGCAGGAATTCCGGCAGGTTGTGGAAATGGTGATCGCCAAGGGCAGTCCCCTGTGCCACCAACATGCGCG
>JALWOO010000685.1 GCA_027083485.1 Amylibacter sp.
TGATATAACCGCCGGCAATCTGTTCATTTGCAGGGCGCAGGAAGCTCTCGTTTGCCCCGTCCTTGGCGTGGAAAATCGAAAAGATGGTTCCGATCGACACATTCACATCAATATTGGAAGACCCGTCCAGCGGATCAATCGCCAGCGCCAGCGTGCCATTCGGGTTCAGCTCGACAACCTCTTCCTGTTCTTCGGAAGCATACCAGCGAACATTGCGTTTTTTCAGGTCTGCGGCGAACATTTCGTCGGTCAGCACATCCAATGCCTTTTGGCCGTCCCCATCGGAGTTTTCCCCCACTTCATGCCCCAAAGACTGACCCAAAGGCCCCTTGGCGATGATTTTGACGACATCCACAGCGACAGTGCACAGGGATTCAATGATCGGGTACAGCTCTGCCGGAATTTTATCGGCGGCGATAATCGGGGTGTTTGATGGCATTTTATGCTTTCCAACTCTTATACAGCGTGGCGCGACCCTAGCGGGCTACCGGTTTCAACATCTCTTGTATTCCATAAATTGATTTGTTATGAAATTTAAAAAAACCTTGTGTCGCGAAAGAAAAATTTAAAGGTGAAGCAAGAATCCATTACACTCAAGCAGTTGCGCGCACTTCGTGCCGTGGCCGAACACGGCTCAATCACGGCGGCTGCGGGTGAACTCAATCTGACGCCCCCTGCGGTGCATACCCAGCTGCGCGGGCTCGAGGCCGCGACCGTCTGCAAGCTGGTGCAAAGCAGCGGGGCAACCGGCGCGATTCTGACAGCGGAAGGTTTGGCCGTGCTGGAGGCCGAGCGCCAGATCAGTGCCACGCTCAGTATTTGCATGCAAAAGGTGCAGGCGCTTCAGGACGGGCAAACCGGCATGGTGGTTCTGGGCGTTGTATCCACCGGCAAATATTTCGCCCCGCGCCTTGTGGCACTGTTGCGCGAGGCTTTTCCCAATATCGACGTGATTTTGCGGGTCGGCAACCGGCAGGACATCGTCGCCGGTTTGCAGGAACGCTCGATCGAACTGGCCATTATGGGGCGCCCGCCACGCTCGCCTGCGGTTGTGGCCGAAATGCTCGGGGCGCATCCCCATGTCATCATTGCGGCCCCCGAACACCCGCTTGCCCAACAGGCGCGGGTCGGGGTGGATGAATTGCTGGCCCAGACCTTTATCACCCGCGAACAAGGCTCCGGCACCCGTATTTTAATGTCCCGCTACCTCGACCGTATCGGGCAGGGCATGACCTACCGCCAGATCGAGCTTGGTTCGAATGAAACCATAAAGCAGGCGGTGATTGCCAATCTGGGCATTGCGATGATTTCCCAGCACACCGCAAATGAAGAAATCAAATCCGGCCGCCTTGCCACCTTGAACTGCGCCGGATTGCCGATTGAACGCCAGTGGTATTTGTTACACAGGCAAGATTTGACCATAACCAGCACGCTCACAACAGTTCGTGACTTCATTCTGGACCTAAAGGCAAACTATCTGCCAAAGCTCTGAACTATCGCATTCAAGTTTTCGAATATTAACAAATGCTTATAGTGGTTTTCGTAGAAATCCGCGGCTATATCGCGTGAAATCCGCTACAATCAGGGGATAACCTGTGTTCTTGTGCCACACCCGAAAACCAAAGAAAACATCCTCTTACCCCTTGCTTGAAGCAGCCAAGGCACGCTATTGCCGAAAAAAAGATATGCCGTGCCCAGCCGATAAAGGGTGAACGAAAGCAAGACATATGCAGATGAAAAATATGATTCCGGTGCCAAGCTGGATGAAACTCGTGAATTCTGAAACCCTGAAAGCCGACGCCTTTGCCGGTTTTACCAATGCGGCGATTGTCCTGCCCCAAGGGGTTGCCTTTGCCACTATCGCCGGGTTGCCGCCGGAATATGGACTTTATACGGCAATGATTACCGCCGTTGTCGCGGCGATCTTTGGCTCCTCGATGATTATGGTATCCGGCCCGACCACCGCGATTTCGGCGGTTTTGTTTACCACGCTTTCGGATATGGCCCTGCCCGGCACGGATGAATACATCCAGATGGCCTTGGTGCTGACGATCATGGTGGGGCTGTTCCAGCTGATTGCCGGGGTTGCCCGGCTGGGCGGGCTGGTTTCCTTTGTGTCCCATTCGGTGATGACCGCCTTTACAGCCGCCGCGGCGCTTTTGATTGCGGTGAGCCAGTTGGCCGGCGCACTGGGCATTCACGTAGAGCGCGGCGGCAATGTGCTGGAACGGGCCACACGGGTTGTGGAAAACTTTGATACCCTGAACGGGATTGCCCTGACGATTTCGGTTACCACCCTGATAACCGCTGTTCTGCTTGCCCGATTTGCACCCCGATTGCCCGGCTTTCTGGTTGCCCTTGTAGTGGGCGGGGCGCTGGCGTGGTATCTGGATGCGGCGAACCACGGGGTGTCCATGGTCGGGGCCTTGCCCAATGCTTTGCCGACCTTTGATCCGCCCTCTGTGAGCCTGCAAAAAGTATCCGAACTCGCCCCCGGTGCCGCCGCGATTGCGCTTGTGGGCCTGCTCGAGGCGATCTCCATTGGTCGCGCCTTTGCGGTGCGTCGGCGCGAACCCTTTAGCGCCAATCAGGAAATGATGGGTCAGGGCATCTCCAACATGGTCGGTGGCCTGTTTAAATGCTATGCGGGGTCCGGCTCTTTTACCCGTTCCGGCGTGAATGCGGCCGCCGGGGCGAAAACCCCGATGTCGGGCATTTTCGCATCGGCCTTTCTGGCACTCATTCTGGTGTTTATTGCGCCTTGGGTGGCCTTGATCCCGAATCCGGCCATGGCGGGGTTGATCCTGTTTGTGGCCTATCGCCTGATTGATTTTCACGAAGTCAAACACATCATTACCTCCAGCCGTCCGGAAACGGTGATCCTTGGCCTGACCTTTGCGGCCGGTCTATTTATCGAACTGGATTTCGCGATTTACGTGGGTGTGATTGCGTCTTTTTGCGTGTTTATCTACGAAAGCGCCCACCCTGCCCTGCCGATCACGGCCCCGACAGTTGGCAGCGACGGCCTGCGCAAATTCCGCGATGTGGATCTGCACGAACTGCCGGAATGCCCGCAGCTGGTCACCTTCCGGATTGATGGCCCGCTTTTCTTTGGTTCGGTTGAACATGTGGAACGCAAAATCAAACAAATGCGCGCCCAGCGTCCGGGGCAAATCCATCTGATTCTGTACCTGAAAGGCAACGGCAAGATTGACCTTGCCGGAGCAGATTTGTTGATCCAGGTGATCCGCGACGTCAAGCAGCAAGGTGGCTCATTCCGCATCGTAGCCCTGTATCCGCCGCTGGTCAAAGCTCTGCATCGTTTTCATGTGGTTGAGGAACTGGAGGAAGATCATCTGTTGATGTCCAAAGGCGAAGCCATCACCGCCGCCATGGCCGATATGGATAGTTCCATCTGTGCCACCTGTACAAGGCGGATTTTCAACGAATGTGACAAGCTGAACAAGCCCGAAGAAGCCGCCTAGCTCTTTTGCTTTAAAACGGTACTTCAACCACGATCGCTGTGATATTGTCTCGACCGCCCCCGTCGAGCGCGCCTTGAATCAGCCGCTCGCAAATGCCGTTCATCGGTGCATTGGCGAGCGTCTTTGCCAGGGTTTCCGCCTCCAGATAGCCGCTCAACCC
>JALWOO010000686.1 GCA_027083485.1 Amylibacter sp.
CAACGCCAGAACTGGTTTGACAACGCAGCCGCCGAACATCGGGCCATTCGCGAAAATGTCGGCATGTATGACATGACCTCCTTTGGCAAAATTCGGGTAGAGGGCCGCGATGCCGAGGCCTTTATGAACCACATTGGCGGCGGGGATTACTCCTGTCCTGTCGGTAAAATCGTTTACACCCAGTTCCTGAACCATAGCGGCGGGATCGAGGCCGATGTGACCGTGACCCGCCTGTCGGAAACCGCCTATCTGGTGGTAACACCGGCGGCGACGCGGCTTGCGGATCAGACCTGGATGCGCCGCCATCAGGGCGGTTACAACGTTGTTATTACCGATGTGACCGCCGGTGAGGGTGTGCTGGCGGTGATGGGGCCGAATTCTCGCGCCCTGCTGGAAAAGGTATCGCCGAATGATTTTGGCAATGGGGTGAACCCCTTTGGCACCGCACAGGAAATCGAAATCGGCATGGGGCTGGCGCGGGCGCATCGGGTAACCTATGTGGGCGAGCTGGGCTGGGAGATTTACGCCGGTTCAGACATGGCCGCGCATGTGTTTGAAACCCTGTTTGAGGCAGGGCAGGGCATGGGGCTGAAACTCTGTGGTATGCACATGATGGACAGCTGCCGCATGGAAAAGGGCTTTCGCCATTTCGGCCATGACATCACGCCCGAGGATCATGTGCTGGAAGCGGGGTTGGGGTTTGCGGTGAAAACCGCCAAGCCCGATTTCATCGGTCGCGACGCGGTGTTGCGCAAACGCGAAGCCGGGCTGGAAAACCGGCTGGTGCAATTCCGGCTGCGTGATCCCGAACCGCTGTTGTTCCACAACGAGCCGATTTTGCGCAACGGCGAATACGTAGGCTATTTGTCTTCGGGCAGTTACGGCCACACGCTGGGCGCGGCGATGGGGCTGGGCTATGTGCCTTGCAAGGGCGAGAGCGCGGCCGAGGTTCTCGACTCTGCCTATGAAATCGAAATCGCCGGTGTGCGGGTGGCGGCGGATGTGTCGCTGAAACCGATGTATGACCCGACGTCGGCGCGGGTAAGGCTATAGCGCCCCTTGCCAAAGCCTGCGCGAGCCGTTATGCCCGCGCAGCCTGATGGCAAAAGTGTCCGCTACCTTTTCAAAACGGAGTATCCTATGAACCGCGGTTTTATCACCGGCGTTATCGCCATGTCGGCAATTGTTGTTGCCTCCAATATCCTTGTGCAATTCCTGTTGGGGGATTGGCTGACATGGGGGGCATTTACCTATCCCTTTGCCTTTCTTGTGACCGATCTGATGAATCGCATTTACGGTGCCGCCATGGCGCGCCGCGTGGTGGTTGCGGGGCTTGTGGTCGGAATCATCTGTTCCTTTATCGGCACGCAGATCATGGGCGAATTCGGTCCGCTGGTGACTTTGCGCATCGCGCTTGGCTCCGGCACCGCGTTTTTGGTGGCGCAAATGATGGATGTGCTGGTGTTTGACAAATTGCGTTCCGGCAAGTGGTGGCGCGCGCCGCTGGTGTCGACTTTGGTGGGCGCATCGCTGGATACCATGATCTTCTTTACCGTGTCGTTTTCCGCGTCTTTGGTATTTCTTGAGCCAACCAATGATGTGAGCTGGGCAGGCGATATGCTGCCGTTGCTGGGCTTTGGCCCACAGGTGCCTTTGTGGGTGTCCCTGGGTGTGGCGGATTGGCTGGTGAAACTGTCGCTTGCGATGGTTGCTTTGGTGCCGTTTCGGGTTATGGTGGCGAAAATCACCGCCCGGAGGGCCACTGTATAAGGGGCAGATATGTCGGATCCCAGCTTTACCTTTACCCGCGCCATTACCCGCAGACCCGGCAAAAGCGTGGTGAACGGATTGCGGGCGGCGGATACGGGCAGCCCTGATCTGGCTCAAATGTTGCTCGACCATGCGGCCTATGTTTCAGCCTTGAAACAGGCCGGTGCCGAGGTGATCGAATTGCCCCCTTTGGAGGCCTTCCCCGATGCGCTGTTTGTCGAGGATACGGCCCTGTGCTTGCCACAGGGTGCCGTGTTGATGCGCCCGGGCGCGGCTAGCCGTGCCGGTGAAGTCGAACAAATGGCCCCGACGTTGCGGGCGCAGTACGATACGGTTGTGGCTTTGCAAGGGCCGGGGCATGTGGAGGGCGGCGATATTCTGACCACCCCTCGTGAAATTCTGGTGGGCCTGTCCGAACGCACGGACCGCGCGGGAGTAGAGGAGCTGGCGGCGATTGTTGCGCAATGGGGGCACTGTTTGCGTATTGTGGAAACGCCGCCCAGCGTGCTGCATTTCAAAACCGACTGTTCGCTGCTGGACGGGGAAACCATCCTGTCCACCGAACGGCTGGCGGCGTCCGGTTGCTTTGCGGACTATCGCGTGATCCATGTGGCCAAGGGCGAAGAGGCCTGCGCAAACCTGATCCGGTTCAACGATGTTGTCATCATGCCTGACGGTTTCCCGAAAACCACGCAAATATTGCAAGAGGCTGGGTATACAGTGCGCTGCATCAACAACAGCGAATGCGCCAAGATCGATGGCGGTATGTCCTGTCTGTCCTTGCGATTCTAACTACCACATCTTGTGGTTCTCAAGAAAATGCTTGGCGAATTCCACAACCCGTGCCAAACTTCCCCTATCGGAAACAAACTGAGAGGAGGTGCCAATGATTATTGGGAAACAGGAGCAGCTGGTGAAGGATACTTGCGGGGCGAGGTTTTAGAAGGCAAACCTTCTGAAAAATAACCCGGCATCGGACACTGTTCCGCTTGCCACCTCCAAATCTCGAGGAGAGCCTCGGCATCCGGTGCCGGGGCTCTTTCTGTTAGGATTTGTGAGTCTACGCCTTAAAGCATTTCGTGACCGGTCATCTGGCGCAACTGGCTGCGGGCACGGTTCAGCCGTGACATCACGGTGCCCAGCGGCAGATTCAACCGCTCTGCCATACCTTCATAAGACAGGCCTTCGGCCACGCGTAGCGCCAAAATCTGGCGCGCGCTATCGGGGAGGTCGGCAATCGCGGTTCGGGTTTCCAGCAGTTCCAGAATACAATTCTGGCGCGGGTCGGGGATTTCGGCCTCCTCCAAAGCGATAGATCGGGGCTGGCGGGAGGCCTTGCGGTGCTGATCAATATAGCGGTGGCGCAGCATGGTTTTCAGGTATGCTTTGGGATGTTCCACCTCTTGATCGCGGTGCGGGCGGGACAAGACCTGCAAGGCTACTTCCTGTAGCAGGTCATCGGCACTGGCGGGGTCGCGGGTCAGGTGACGGGCATAAATCTGCAGGGATTTCAGGTGTTCGCACAGGGTTTCCGGTTCCATTGGCAGGCCTTTCGGTATGGTTAACACTGCCTGTTTCTTACCTCTGCCGGCCCGAAAACCGTTAAGTGGGAACCCGCGTAAGGCGATATCCTGCCTAAAAATTCGCGCATAAACCTGCCTATGGTCTTGGCGCGTCTGGAATATAAACGCCGCAAAAGCGTCTGTGTTGGCAGAGGCGGGAAACCCTGCCTCCTAGAGCGTTTCAACATAAAGTCGAAACGCTTTAACCAACAACAGGAGAACGCTATGCGTAACTTTTTCATCACCCTTCCCGTGGCTCTGGTTCTGGGCACTGCCGGTTTTGCCGCTGAAATGTCTTCTATGGACCAGAA
>JALWOO010000687.1 GCA_027083485.1 Amylibacter sp.
TTGCCGAATTCGGCGCACTGGCCTTGCTGCTGCTGGCTCCCTGGTTATTACGCGAAGGTATTGCTGCCCAAAATGCCTTTGACGCGCGCAAGGTCGCCCGCGCGCCCGCCATCCCGCGCAAACTGTTTGCCGCTGTTTTAACCGGACTTGGGGTTTTTCTGGCAGCTATGGGCGGCTGGCATCAGGGAATTATGGTTTCCGTCATCTATGGTCTGCTCGCCAGTGGTGCCTTTGTCGCCAGTTTCGGCATTGATCCGCTCAAATCCAAAGGCATTTCCGGAGCCGACGCACTGGCCACTGACCGGGTCGCCAAAGCCGTGGACAAAGCCGAAGACCTGCTTGCCCAGACTTTGCGCGCGGCCCGGAATATCGGAGACCGGCAGCTGGAAGGGCGGGTTGAAAAACTTGCCTCTGCCGCACGCGACATGTTTCGCGCCGTTGAACAGGACCCGCGCGACCTCACCTCTGCGCGCAAATTCATGTCGGTTTATCTGCGCGGCGCGCGAGATGCGACGGAGAAATTTGCCGAGCTTTACAGCCACAAACAAGACCCGCAAATCCGGGCCGATTATGTGGCCCTGCTGAGTGATCTGGAAACCAGTTTTGCCGCCCAGCGCGAAAAAATGCTACTGGATGACAGAACAGATTTAGACGTTGAAATAGAAGTATTACGCGACCGGCTGCAACAGCATATCCATCGCGCCAATTAAAACATCAGGAGAACCCCATGTCCAAGATCAAAGCCAAGGCCGAGACAAGCGCCCCCGAAGTCGAAAAGGTGGCCGCGGTTGTTTTACCTGAACCCAAAGGCGAGTTGATTGTGGTATCCGAAGTCAAGCCCGACCTGAAGAAAGTCATCAAATCCCGCATGGCCGAGCTGGACATGGGCAGCACCCAGTCGATCATCGAATTCGGATCCGATGCACAGTCCGAATTGCAAGTCATCAGCCGCGCCATGCTGGACGGGGTGCGCAACAAGGACGTTGGCCCCGCAGGCGAAAGTTTGCGCAATATTGTGACCTCCATTCGCGGGTTTTCCATTGACGAACTGAACCCGAACCGGCGGCGTAGCTGGTGGGAAAAGCTGATCGGGCGCACGGCTCCGGTGGTAAAATTCATGGCCAAATATGAAACCGTTCAGGGCCAGATCGACAAAATTACCGATGAATTGCTGGACCACGAGCACACTCTGCTCAAGGACATCAAATCTCTGGACAAGCTCTATGGCAAAACGCTGGCATTTTATGACGAACTGGCAATCTACATTGCCGCAGGCGAGGAAAAACTGGCGGAACTGGACGGAAAAACCATTCCGGCCAAAGAAATTCAGGTTGAAAAGGCCGGCAAAGACAAAGGCATCCTGCGCGCGCAGGAATTGCGCGATCTGCGTGCCGCGCGTGATGATCTGGAACGCCGGGTGCATGATCTGAAACTGACCCGCCAGGTCACCATGCAATCACTGCCTTCGATCCGGCTGGTGCAGGAAAATGACAAATCTCTGGTCACCAAGATCAACTCCACGCTGGTCAACACCGTGCCGCTCTGGGAAACGCAACTGGCGCAGGCCGTCACCATCCACCGCTCGCGCGAGGCTGCCGCTGCGGTGAAATCCGCCAATGACCTGACCAACGAATTGCTGGAAAGCAATGCCGCCAACCTGCAGGAAGCCAACCGCGAAGTGCGTAAACAGATGGAGCGCGGCGTTTTTGATATCGAGAGCATCAAGCGGGCGAATGAATATCTGATCAACACCATTCAAGAGAGCCTCGCCATTGCGGATGAGGGTAAAGCCATGCGTGCCAAGGCCGAGGCCGAGCTGGAAAATATGGAGGCCGAGCTGAAAGCCACGCTTTCGGCGGCCAAAGCCAAGGAAACCGGCAGTGGTGACAACATCGGCACCGCGCTTGATTCCTGATTTACCGGACGGGCGAACTGCCTTAACATGGCCAGAATGAAAAACAGGCAATCCAAGATGAAAATCAGCCATGCACTGGTGGTGGTTTTACTGGCTTTGGCAGGATGTGAGCAACCTTCCCAGGTTTCCATGACCAAAGCCAGACCCAAGCCCGCCGTTACTCCGGTTGCCTCCTCGGAGAGCCTGCGCATAAAATCCTATTACGCGTCGGTGCAGGCGCGTTTGCTGGCACAGGGAAAACTGCGTCAGGAGTACGCCCCCAAAGATGCGCCCTTTACGGCGGATGATCTGGTATCCGATTTTGAACAGGTCGCGCTTTATGACGAATACGCGCTCAGCGAGGGCGGCTTTGTTGAGAAAAAGACCGTCAGCACCCTGCGCCGCTGGAATAAACCGGTGCGGATAGGATTGTATTTCGGGCCTTTGGTACCGCAAAAACAACGCGCGATAGATACCAGGTCGGTCACCCGCTTTGCCGCCCGCCTTGCGGCGATCAGCGGATTGAAAATTCGCATGACCAGCTTGAAAAATGCAAACTACGTCATGTTGTTCCTGAACCGGGATGAACAGATTTCCCTGACCCCGAAACTGGCGGAAAATATTCCGCAACTGGTGCCGACAATCGTGCAGGAAATCCAGAACAGTCCGCGCAATATTTTCTGTGTAACCTATGCCTTGTCGAATGCCGATAAACCGACAGATTACAGTGGCGCGGTGATCCTGATCAAATCGGAACATGACCAGATCATGCGTGATTCCTGTATTCAGGAAGAAATGACACAAGCCCTCGGGCTGGCAAATGACGGGCCGGACATCCGGCCCTCGATTTTCAATGACGACGAAGAATTCGCAACTCTGACCCGCCATGACGAAGCCTTGCTCAAAATGCTGTATGACCCGCGTTTACGCGTCGGCATGACGCCGGAGCACGCAAGGCCCCTGTTGAAGCAAGTGGCAGAAGATGCCCTTAAACAAAGCCGAATTTAGCCAAATTAAAGGAGTTACTCATGGGAATTTTTGATTTTCTAACCGGTGAGTTCATCGATGTGATTCACTGGACAGACGACACCCGCGACACCATGGTTTGGCGTTTTGAACGCGAGGGCCACGAGATCAAATACGGGGCCAAGCTGACCGTGCGCGAAGGACAGGCGGCTGTACTTGTTCACGAAGGGCAGCTTGCGGATGTGTTCAATCCCGGTCTGTATCAGCTTGAAACCAACAACATGCCGATCATGACTACCTTGCAATACTGGGATCACGGGTTTGAAAGCCCGTTCAAATCCGAGGTCTATTTCGTCAACACCACCCGTTTTCAGGATCTGAAATGGGGCACGAAAAACCCGATCATGTGTCGGGATCCGGAATTCGGCCCTGTGCGTATCCGCGCCTATGGCACCTATGAAATCCGCGTGATTGATCCGGCGCTGTTCTTGCAGGAAATCGTTGGCACGGACGGCGAATTCACTATGGACGAGATCAGCTTCCAGATCCGCAACATCATCACCACACATTTTTCCGCCGCCATCGCCAGCTCCGGTATTCCGGTGCTGGATATGGCTGGAAATACGCTGGATCTGGCCAAGGTTCTGGGCCGCAAGATTGCTCCGGCGCTGGCGGAATACGGGCTGGAAATTCCCAATCTGTACATCGAAAACATCTCCCTGCCGCCCAAGGTGGAAGAA
>JALWOO010000688.1 GCA_027083485.1 Amylibacter sp.
CCCGACCGAGGCCCCGCAAATAAAGAATACCCGCAGGATCGACCCTTCGGTCAACCCCATGGTGCGCAGGATGCCCACATCGCGGGTTTTGTTTTTCACCAGCATAATCAGACCGGAAACAATGTTCATAGAGGCAATCAGCACCAGAATCGACAGGATGATAAACATGATATTATCCTCCATCTCCAAGGCGCGCAAAAACCCGCCGGAGGTATTTTTCCATGTCCAGACCAAAGCATCGGGACCGGCCACAAGGTTGAGCGGCTCGACCATTGCCTCCACGTTGTCCGGATCATCCAGCATCACCTCGATTTCATCAACCACCCCTTCGCGGTTGAAAAATGTCTGGGCTTCGCTCAGGGGCATATAAACGCGGGTGCGGTCGATGTCATAGCGTCCGACTTCGAAAATATAGACCACCTCATAGGCGTTGACGCGCGGGCTGGTACCAAAAGCGGTTTTCACGCCTTCGGGCGAAATCAGCTTGACCCGATCCCCGAGTGTCACCCCCAACTGGCGGGCGACGCCGCTGCCGATGGCCACGCCTTTGTGGAAATTCTCCAGTTTGCCAAGCTTGATTTCAGGGTTTACGATCAACGGAACCCCCAGCAAATCCCCATAGGTTTCGCCAAATACCTCGACACCGGCATTGCGGCCATGGGCGGCGATCATCACCTGACCTTTGACAATGGCCGCGGCCCGTTTGACGCCGGGAACGGTGGCGAGCTTTTGCGCCAGTTCTTCATAGTTGTCAAACACCCGGATGATTTTCCCGTTTTCATCCAGATGCGGGGAAACGTAAACCGTGGCGTGGGCGTTGGCCCCCAATATGGTGTTGGTGAATTCGATGCGAAAGCCGCTGCGCACGGCCAGCGTGGCAATCAGGGCAAATACCGCCAGCGCAATGCCGATCAGGGAAATCCACGTCATCACACTGACGCCACCCTCGCGCCGTTTGGCCCTGAGGTAACGCCAGGCAATCAGCCATTCAAATCGCGCAAAAGGCGCGGTGGTGCGGCCCGAACTGCTCATCTCGGCCTCCTGTTCCGGATGCGACCGGCACGAATGTGCCGCGTCGCGCGGGGGCTAGATGCCCCCAAGCGGCGCCGATCAGACGCCTGCGTAGATTTCTGCACAACGGGCAATCGCATCGGCGGGTGTCATTTCGACGCTTTCGCCGGTTTTACGGGAAGTTAGCTCGACCACCCCGTTTTTCAAGCCACGCGGCCCAACGGTGATGCGCCAAGGTATCCCGATCAGATCCATTGTCGCGAATTTGGCACCGGCGCGTTCCTTACGGTCGTCGTAAATCGGGTCCAGCCCCAGCGCGGTCAGGCTCTGGTACAGGTTTTCACAAGCGGCATCGGCCTCGGCGTCGCCCTGTTTCAGATTGACAATGCCCACACGGAAAGGGGTCACGGCTTCGGGCCAGATAATACCGTTTTCGTCGTGGCTGGCTTCGATGATCGCCCCGATCAGGCGCGATACGCCGATGCCGTGGCTGCCCATGTGAACCGGCACAAGTTTGCCGTCCTCATTGACCACTTTGGCGTTCATCGCATCGGAATATTTGGTGCCGAAATAGAAAATCTGGCCAACTTCGATCCCGCGCGATGTTTTGCGTCGCTCTTTTGGAATGGCGTCAAACAGGGCAGGGTCATGGGTTTCATCGGTGCGCGCATAGGGCGTGGTCCATTCTTCTTTGATTGCGGCACATTGTTCGACGCTGTCGTAATCAACCGCGCGGTCGCCCATTTCCAGATCGAGGATTGCGCTGTCATAGAAAACCTCGCTTTCGCCGGTATCGGCAAGCACCAGAAATTCATGGGTGTCATCGCCGCCGATCGGGCCGCTGTCGGCGCGCATCGGGATGGCTTTCAGGCCCATGCGTTCATAGGTGCGCAGATAGCTGACCAGATGCCGGTTATAGGCGTGCAGGGCGGCGTCTTTGTCCACATCGAAATTATAGCCGTCCTTCATGAAAAATTCACGGCCGCGCATCACCCCGAAACGGGGGCGGCGTTCGTCGCGGAATTTCCACTGGATATGATAGAGCGTCAGCGGCAGATCCTTGTAGGATTGCACATTGGAGCGGAAAATATCGGTAATCAGTTCTTCGTTGGTCGGCCCGTACAGCATATCGCGCCCGTGGCGATCGGTGATGCGCAGCATTTCATCGCCGTAATCGTCATAGCGCCCGCTTTCGCGCCACAGATCGGCAGATTGCAAGGTGGGCATCAGCATCGGGTGATGACCGGCGCGGATCTGTTCTTCGTGCACGATGTTTTCCAGACGGCGCAGCACTTTGAACCCCAAGGGCAACCAGCTGTAAATCCCGGCGCTGGCCTGACGGATCATGCCGGCGCGCAGCATCAGACGGTGGCTGACGATCTGGGCCTCGGAGGGGGTTTCCTTGATGATCGGCAGAAAGTAACGCGACATACGCATGGGGTGAAGCTCCGTTGGTTTTACTTAAGTATTCTTTAGGACAAAGCGGGCGGGGATGGAACCGGTAATCTGGGGGGTTTTTATCGGGGGCATTTGTCGTTATGTGGGGAAAAGTCCCAAATGCAAACGGCAGGAACTCATTGTATGACACAAGCGGTAAAACGGGTGACGGTGATCAGTGTTGGCTATAACAGCGTTGATGTGTTGCGCCGGATGCTGGCCAGCTTGCCGGAAAACGTGGCGCGGGTGGTGGTGGACAACTCGCCCGATAAATCGCCGGAAATGGCGGCGCTGGCGCAGGAAACCGGCACACATCTGATTGCCAACGCACAAAACAACGGGTTCGGGGCAGCTTGCAATCAGGGGGCGCAATGGGCCGAAACCGAGTTTCTGTTTTTCCTCAATCCCGATGCCAGCCTGCTGCCCGATACGGTGGATCACTTGCTGGCGGCGGCTGAAAAACACCCTAAGGCAGCGGCGTTTTTGCCAAGGGTGGAAAATCCGCGGGGCAAGCCGGATATCAAGCGGCGCTCCAATCTGATTGCGCGTTCGGAATATATGGATCGGGGCTGGCCTGAGGACGGAACCGAGGTGCGTGTGGCCTCTGGTGCGGCGCTGTTTGTGCGTCGGGAGGCGTTTGAGAAAACCGGCGGCTTTGATCCGGATATTTTTCTCTATCACGAAGATGACGACCTGAGCCTGCGTTTGATCCGCGATTGCGGCCCGATTGTGTTTGTGGCCGATGCCGGTGTGCGCCATCTGTGCGGGGAATCCAGCGCCCGCAATGCGGCGATCGCGCGGCTCAAGGCCTGGCACATGGGGCGCTCGCAGGTTTATACGATGCGCAAACACGGGCGTGCCTTGCCGTTCTGGCGGGCGCTTTTGGCGGCAATCGGCCATATTTTGCTGCCGGTGAACTGGTTTTCCGCGCGAAAACGCGCCAAAAGGGTCGGGATGCTCAAGGGGATTCTCAGCACCATCGCCGATGGCGGGGCTGGTTTTAAGGAAGTACAATGAAAAAGCTACGGCGCAAGTTTTACCTGTGGATGCAGAAACGCAAAGGCCGCGAGGTCGAGGATTTTACCGTTCACGGGGTGGATGTGCATATTCCGGCGCATGCGGATTACGATATCCGCTATCTGCTGTCGCG
>JALWOO010000689.1 GCA_027083485.1 Amylibacter sp.
TCCCAAGGCGATGTATGAGCCGGTACACGGTTCCGCACCGGACATCATGGGCAAAGGCCTTGCCAATCCGAGCGCCAGCATCCTGAGCTTTGCCATGGCGCTGCGCTATAGTTTTGATCAGGGCGAAGAAGCCACACGTCTGGAGCAGGCTGTGGAAAAGGTTCTGGCCAGCGGTGTGCGCACGGCGGACCTGATGCAGGCAGATGGTGGCAAGCCGGTATCCACCAGCGAAATGGGCGATGCGATTATTGCGGCGCTGGACGCCTCTTTGTAAAATTTAGTGCCCGTGTGGTAAATCCGCACGGGCACTAGCTTTGAACCGGTTTTTATTATATTCAAGTCATTGAATGTTAAATTACAGGCGCGTTCTGCCGCGCAAAGGGGAATGACACATGAAAGATCTGGTGCTTAAGAAGCTCTCGACTATTCCGTTCGGCAAGGACGGGCAGAACATTGTTTCTGCGGGGATGGTATCCAATATCGTTATTCAGGACGGCACCAAGGTGGTGTTTTCCCTGACGGTTCCCGAAGATGGCGGGATGGAAATTAACGAGCTGCGCAATCAGGCCGAGCGGGTGGTTTCCTCTATCAAGGAAATCGAAACCGTGCTGGTGGTTCTGACCGCCGAGAAAGAGGCCTCTGCGCCGGAAGCCAAGCCGGTGCCAAAGCTGCCGACCAAGCCGGACCGCAAGGTGGGGCCGGATCTGCGCCCTGTGGCCGGTGCGATTCCGGGGGTGAAAGCGGTTCTGGCGGTGGCTTCGGGCAAAGGCGGGGTGGGGAAATCCACCACCTCCACCAACATCGCGCTGGGCTTGCGCAGTCTGGGCCTGAAGGTCGGCCTGTTGGATTGTGACGTTTACGGCCCGTCAATCCCGCGTTTGATGGGGATTACCGAGCGCCCCGACATTGTGGATGGCCGGATCAAACCGATGCAGCAATACGGCATTACCGTGATGTCCATGGGCTTTCTGATGGACGAGGAAGCGCCGATTATCTGGCGTGGGCCGATGGTTGTTTCCGCCCTGATGCAGATGGTGCGCGAAGTGGACTGGGGCGAATTGGACGTGCTGGTTCTGGATATGCCACCGGGCACGGGGGATGCGCAATTGACGCTGGCGCAACAGGTGCCTTTGGCGGGGGCGGTGATCGTTTCCACGCCGCAGGATCTGGCGCTGATCGATGCCCGTAAGGGTTTGAAAATGTTCAAGGATGTGGATGTGCCGATTTTCGGTATCATCGAAAACATGAGCACGTTTATTTGCCCGCATTGTGGCGAAAGCTCTGACATTTTCGGCCATGGTGGCGCGCAGCAGGAAGCAGGTAAGCTCGGTGTGATGTTCATGGGCGCGATCCCGCTGCATATGGATATTCGCAAGTTCTCGGATGCGGGAACGCCGGTGGTGGTTGCAGAGCCGGACGGCCCGCATGCCAAGGTTTACAAACAGATTGCCATGAAGATTGGCGCGTTGTTGGGCGAGGCGGATTAGTAAAACGTTTCGGATAGAACAAAATAAAACGCCCCGCGAAATTCGCGGGGCGTTTTTTGTTGGGAGTGAAGAGCTGCTTTAGCCGCGCATCATATCCCATTCCATGATTTTTACGCCGATGATGCCACCAATGACGATAAAGGCCAGCGTGATAAACGATCCTGCCGCCAATGTGGACAGGCCGGTCATGCCTTGGCCGATGGTGCAGCCCAGAGACAGCACGCCGCCAATGCCCATCAGTGCAGCACCCAGCATGTTGCGTACGGCATCTGCGGGATTGGCAAAGGTTGCGAGGTGGAACTGGCCACGGGTGATTGCGCCAATAAATCCGCCCAGAAGTGCGCCGATCAGGGTGACGACGCCAAATCCGGGCGCGCCATAGGCGGTAAAGCGCATCAGGTAATCCAGCACGTCACCGGAAGGGCGCACATAGCTGAGCGAGATCAGGGCTACGGGCACATCGGCGAAATCGTCCTGTGCCAGTGCCGTCAGCAACCAGCCGGCGACAACGCAGAGGCCAAGGCCGAAGCCGGCGATCAGGTGTTTGGGAGATTTCAGGAATTCCTTGGACATGAAGATATAGCCGAACATGCCGATCAGAACCACGGCCAGCGCCACAGTGGCGGCGGTTTCGCCGTCCATGCCGGTTATACCGGCGAGGATATCACCAAGGCCCTGTGTTTCGATACCCGAATCCGACAGGTTGATGGTGGAGGGGCCAAACAGCGCCACACGCAACGGGCCGATGATGCCGCCGATGGTCATAAAGCCGAACAGGCCGGCGATGATCATCACCACGAGGGAGCGCAAATCTCCACCGCCGGTGCGCACGAGGTTTTTGGACAGGCAACCGCCTGCGTAAATCATGCCGATGCCGAAGATCAGACCGCCGGCAATGTTGCCCAGCCAGTTGAATTGCGGTGTCAGGAATTGCGAGGTGGTGAAATCGGCCACGCCCATGCTGCCCAGAATGGCCACGCCTGCAATGGCGGTTGCCCCGCCCAGCAACCACGAGCGGAAGCGCCGGTAATCACCAAAGGCCATGATGTCATTGATCGACCCCATGGTGCAAAAGTTGGTGACGGTAACGATGTAGCCAAAGATGGTGCCAATCAGCAGCCCCCCCCAGCCGATATAAAATGCCGGATCTTCCAGCACCATTTCTTGCCATGTTTCGATCATTTTCAGTCCCCTGTTGGAGCGGCTCTTTCAGGCCGCGCATAAACACATAGCTTTATTAGCATGTGTTTATGCGTTGGGGAACAAATTTTCGTTACTTGTCGCTCTGGGCCGCAAGGGACATGGTGAATTTTGCATCCTGATTGTCGGAAAACCAGCGCAGTTTGTCGCGCAGGTTGACCACGCCGCCAATAATGATGATCGACGGGCCGGTGAACTTCTGCTCGGTGGCTTTTTCATAGAGGTTGGAAATCGTGCCGGTGACAATGCGCTGGTTCGGGCGGGTGCCGTTGTCGATGATCGCCGCCGGCGTATCCGGATCGGCCCCGTGTTTGGCGAAATTGTCGGAGAGGATTTTCAGGCTCGACAGGCCCATGTAAATCGCCACGGTCTGGTTTGGACGCAACAATACTTCCCAGTCCAGTTCCAACACACCGTCCTTGCCGTGGGCTGTGATGAAAATGCAGGATTGTGCGTAATCGCGGTGGGTCAGCGGGATGCCGGAATAGGTGGAACAGCCGGATGCCGCTGTGACGCCGGGGACCACCTGAAACGGAATCCGGTGTTCGGCCAGCATTTCTATTTCCTCGCCGCCACGGCCAAAGATGAACGGATCGCCCCCCTTGAGGCGCAACACCCGTTTGCCCTCTTTGGCAAGGCGCACCATCAGGGCAGAAATGTCTTCTTGAATCATGGTGTGGTGATCGGGGCGTTTGCCCACGTAAATGCGTTCCGCATCGCGCCGGATCAGTTCCAGCACCGGATCGCCGACCAGCCGGTCATACAGAACCACATCGGCGCGCTGCATCAGGCGCAGAGCGCGGAAGGTCAGCAGATCGGGATCGCCCGGACCGGCCCCGACAAGGAAAACCTCGCCCTGTTCGGACAACGCCTTGCCCTCGCGGGTTTCCTCGATGGTTTG
>JALWOO010000690.1 GCA_027083485.1 Amylibacter sp.
CGAGCTGGACGAAAGATAAAAACCAATGAGACGGAAAGACGCTGTATTGTGTCTGGTCTGGTGCAGCCATGCACTGGTCTCATTCGGTATGTCCTTTCGCCAGACGGCACTGTAACGCCGGATATTTCCGCCCGTTTGCCCGGTCGCGGGCTTTGGGTGTCGGCACAGCGTAAAGATTTGGAATTGGCGATCAAAAAGAACGCCTTTTCCCGTGCCGCCAAGGCACAAGCGAAAATTCCCGACGGGTTGCTGGATCTGACCGAAGCACTCTTGCTGAAAAAGGTGATTGATCTGATTTCAATGGCGCGTAAAGGCGGCATTGCCTATTGTGGTTTTGACAAGGTGCGTTCCGCCCTGATATCAGAGGGCGTCGCCGTGCTTTTGCAGGCCGAAGACGGTTCTGCGCCGCAAAAGCGGAAATTACGTCCGCCCAGCGGAAAAAATACCTACATTTCATGCCTGAAAGCCGCCGAATTGGGTTTGGCTTTTGGTCGGGAACATGTGATACATGCGGCGCTTGCTCCGGGTGGTCTGACCAAAAGGATCAGATCAGAGGTAGCAAGGCTTTCTGCGGTTCGCGGAGAGGATGCCAAAACAGAGGCGAATACAGCCGGAGAGCCGGCGGTGAAAGGTTGATTGACGAAATGAGTGACGAAAACAAAAACGACGGTAACACAGGTAAAACTCTGGGTCTGCGCGGCGGAACACAGACAAGCCGGGTACGTCAGAGTTTCTCTCACGGCCGGACGAAATCTGTTGTGGTAGAGAAAAAACGCAAACGCTTCGTGCCAAAATCCGGTGCAGGCAAACCGGGCACCGGTACGGGCAGCGGCCCCCGCGCCGTAGGGATTTCCGATGCAGAGATGGAGCGCCGCAAAAAGGCGTTACAAGCTGCTGCTGCCATGGAAAACGAGCGGAAAGCCAAAGAAGAGGCTGAAACCGCCCGTCGCGAAGCCGAGCGTGCCGAACGCCGCCGCGACAAGCAAAGCAAAGAGCGCGAAGAACAAGAGCGTGCCGATCGCATTCGCCAGAAAGAAGAAGACGCCAAGCGCGCCAAAGAAGATGAAGCCAAAGCCAAGGTCGCCGCAAAAGCCGAGGCTGCCAAGCCAAAAGAAGCGCCAGCCGACCCGGCGGCAATGGAAGCTGCGGCTGCCCGCACACCTAACTTTAAAACAGCAGCGCCCAAGCGGGATATCAAACCGCAGGACGACAAAAAACAAAACCGCAACAAGGGTGGTGGCGATCGCCGCCGTTCCGGTAAGCTGACCATCAATCAGGCGCTCTCGGGAGATCGTGGTGGACGTCAGCGCTCTATGGCTGCAATGAAACGTGCGCAGGAACGCGAACGGCGCAAAATGGGTGGCGGTCAAAAGATCGAGCACGAAAAACAAGTGCGCGATGTTCAGGTGCCAGAGGCCATTACCGTCCAGGAATTGGCAAACCGCATGGCCGAACGTGTGGCTGCGGTGGTTAAGGTCCTGATGACCAATGGCATCATGGCCACGCAAAACCAGACGATTGATGCGGATACCGCCGAATTGGTGGTAGAAGAATTCGGCCACAAGGTTGTGCGTGTTTCCGATGCTGACGTAGAAGACGCGATTACAGCGATTGAAGATGATGAAAAAGATCTAAAACCACGTCCGCCGGTGATTACCATTATGGGTCACGTTGACCACGGTAAAACGTCTGTTCTGGATGTGATCCGCAAAACCAACGTTGTGTCGGGCGAGGCCGGTGGCATTACCCAGCATATCGGTGCGTATCAGATTACCACGGATAACGGGACGGTTCTGACCTTCCTGGATACACCGGGTCACGCGGCGTTTACATCCATGCGTGCCCGTGGTGCCCAGGTGACAGATATTGTGGTGTTGGTTGTGGCCGCAGACGATAGCGTCATGCCGCAAACCATCGAGGCGATTAACCACGCTCAGGCAGCCAATGTGCCGATGATTGTGGCGATTAACAAGATCGACAAAGAAGGTGCCGACCCGATGAAGGTGCGCACCCAATTGCTGCAACACGAAGTGATCGTAGAGGCCATGTCCGGTGAAGTTCAGGATGTTGAATTGTCCGCACTGACCGGTGAAGGCATTGATGATTTGCTTGAAGCGATTGTTTTGCAAGCGGAACTTCTCGACCTGAAAGCCAATCCGGATCGGCCTGCAGAAGGGGCCGTGATCGAGGCAAAGCTTGACGTAGGGCGTGGCCCTGTTGCGACTGTTCTGGTTCAAAAGGGAACGCTGCACAAAGGCGATATCTTTGTTGTGGGTGAACAATACGGTAGGGTTCGTGCCTTGATTGGAGACACTGGAGATCGGGTGAACGACGCCGGGCCATCGGTTCCGGTCGAGGTTCTGGGCCTGAATGGCGCACCGGAAGCCGGTGATGTTTTGAATGTTGTCGCCAGTGAAGCCGAAGCCCGGGAAATTGCCGATTACCGTCATCAGGTTGCCAAAGACAAAAAAGCCGCTGCCGGTGCCGGCGCGACATTGGATCAGTTGTTGGCCAAGGCCAAAGCCGATCAAAATGTTTCCGAACTGCCAATTCTGGTAAAAGCCGATGTTCAAGGCTCCGAAGAAGCCATCGTTCAAGCCATGGAAAAAGTCGGCAACGACGAGGTCCGCGTGCGGGTGCTTCATTCCGGCGTTGGGGCGATTACGGAATCCGATGTGACCTTGGCCGAGGCGTCTGGCGCCCCGATCATTGGCTTTAACGTGCGTGCGAATGCGCCTGCACGGAATGCAGCCAATCAAAAAGGCGTCGAGATCCGCTATTACTCGATCATCTACGATCTGGTGGATGATGTGAAGAAAGCGGCCTCTGGCCTGTTGTCAGCCGAGATCAAGGAAACCTTTATCGGTTACGCCAAGATTAAAGAGGTGTTCAAAATCACCGGTGTTGGCAAGATCGCCGGTTGTGAAGTCACAGAAGGCGTTGCCCGCCGCGCAGCTGGGGTGCGTTTGCTGCGTGACAACGTGGTGATCCATGAAGGCAAGCTGAAAACCCTGAAGCGTCACAAGGACGAAGTCAAAGAAGTTCAGGCCGGACAGGAATGTGGTATGGCATTTGAAAACTACGAAGATATTCGTGCAAACGATGTGATCGAGATCTTCGAGACAGAAGAGATCGAACGTAGTCTGGACTAATTCTGTCTTGATGTGTGAATAGAGATAAGCCCTCGCCTTTGGCGGGGGCTTTTTGCTGGAGGTAGGTATGGATCCGGAAATTGAAAAGCGCCTGTATGCGGACCCTCTGATCACCCGTATAGCCGGCGTGGACGAGGTGGGCCGTGGCCCTTGGGCAGGCCCAGTGACGGCCTGTGCTGTGGTGCTGGACCCCGATAACATTCCCGAAGGGTTGAACGATTCCAAGGCCTTGACCAAGCGCCGCCGCGAGGCTCTGTTGCAGCCGATTCTCGACAGTGCCGATGTGGGGATTGCCCATGTGGGGGTTGAGGTCATCGACCGCATAAATATCCTTCAGGCGACCTTTCTGGCGATGCGGTTGGCGTTGGGGAAATTGCGGCAACCAGCGGATTACGCCCTGATTGATGGTAACAAAATACCTCCGGAAATGCCCTGTCCGGCAGAGTGTTTGATCAAAGGGGATGCACGTTCTTTGTCGATTGCAGCGGCCTCCATTGTTGCAAAAGTAACACGCGATAATTTGATGGTTGCATTGGCGCAACAACACCCCGGTTACGGGTGGGAGAAAAACGCCGGATATGGCACAAAACAACACATTTCTGCCTTAAATGAAATCGGCGTAACACAACATCATCGGCGTTCATTCAAACCTATCCACAAGATATTGTGTGAAGAAAAAAATTAATTTTCTTGATTCATAAATAAATTGACCTTCAATCTACTTTGACTCATCCTAGGCCCAACGACGCAAAAATGCGCGAGACGAGGCAGTAGAATATGAGCAATAAAAAACCGACCGGCGGGGTTTCCCTGCCGTTGAATCAGATTTTGTCCGGCGATTGCATTGAGGCAATGAATGCGCTTCCGGAGAATTCTATCGATCTGGTATTCGCAGATCCGCCCTATAACCTGCAATTGAAGGGCGATTTGCACCGCCCCGACAATTCCAAAGTAGACGCGGTTGACGATGATTGGGACCAGTTTGACAGCTTTCGGGCCTATGATGAATTCACCCGTGCCTGGCTCAAGGCCGCACGGCGGGTTCTGAAACCCAATGGCGCAATTTGGGTAATCGGATCATATCACAACATTTTCCGGGTTGGCACGAGCTTGCAAGATGCCGGTTACTGGATCCTGAATGATGTGATTTGGCGCAAAACCAACCCAATGCCGAATTTTCGCGGTGCACGTTTGACCAACGCCCATGAAACCATGATCTGGGCCGGCAAGTCAGAAAAAGCCCGCCCGACATTCAACTACGAAGCCCTGAAGGCATTGAATGACGGTGTGCAGATGCGCTCTGATTGGGTGTTGCCGATTTGTAACGGCCATGAGCGTCTGAAGGACGAAGACGGCAACAAGGCCCACCCCACACAAAAACCGGAATCCCTGTTACATCGGGTTCTGATCGGGTCAACCAATGTGGGGGATGTGGTCCTTGACCCGTTCTTTGGCACCGGCACAACCGGCGCTGTGGCCAAAAAACTGGGCCGTGATTTTATCGGTATCGAGCGTGAAGAAGCCTATCGCAAGGTGGCTGAAAAACGTCTGAAGAATATCCGCAAACATGATCGTCAGTCGCTAGAGGTTTCCAAATCCAAGCGTGCCGAACCACGGGTGCCTTTTGGTCAGCTTGTTGAACGCGGCATGCTTTCGCCAGGGGAAAAGCTCTATGCGCTGAATGGCCGTCACACCGCCAAAGTCCGCGCTGATGGTACCTTGGTGGCCCATGATGCAAAAGGCTCTATCCATCAGGTCGGAGCCGCGCTCGAAGGCGCGCCCTCCTGCAACGGGTGGACGTATTGGGCGTTCCGCAAAGAGGGAAAAATGATCCCCATCGACCTTTTGCGTCAGCAAATCCGTTCGGAAATGCGCAACTGAATTTTACCGATTACCGCCAGTATCTGAAGATTATAATCTTCAGATACGAAACCCAACTAGCCCTGCCTTTTATAAGGCAGGGTCTTTTTATGGCTTGACGCCAATCAGTTGCACCACGGCACCCATGCCATAATGATGTGTGCCTTCGATGACTTCACGGTCAAGTTCCTGCAGATGCTCGAACTGTAACCCTTGCAGGTCACGGCGTAATATATCCGCCGTATACATCAGTTCCACCACCGGCGGGCCACCCATGTTGTATTCGAGCTGTTTGGGGGTATAGGCTTCTAGCAACATCACACCGCCCGGCTTTAGGCCGCGTACAACGTTGCCATGTACCTTTTGGCGCAAGGGGGCAGGGAGGTGGCAATAGATTGATACGACGCCGTCCCATTGGTTTTCGCCGATGTCGAAGTCATTCAAATCCGCAACAACGGTATTGAGTGTCACGCCTTTTTCAGCAGCCAGCTCCTGAGCCTTCGCAAGGCCGACTTTGGAGGAGTCCACCGATGTAACCTGATAGCCTTGAGTGGCCAGAAACACGCCATTGCGGCCTTCTCCATCGCCGATGCACAGGACTTTTCCCTTGGGAATGGCTCCGGCCTGTGCGGCCAGAAAATCATTCGGGTCTGTGCCATAGATATAATGGTCGGCGCTAAATTTTTCATCCCAGAACATGGTCTCTCCTCTTTGCATCCAACCTGACGCAAAGGGCGAAAAAATCAAGTGTCCAGAACAGCCGTAGCTTCGATCTCCAGCAAGGCTTCGTCTTCGATCAGGGCCGAAACGACCACCATGGTCATGGCCGGAAAATGTCGTCCGAACACCTTGCGATAGACCGCGCCGATTTCTGCCTGCCGGGCGAGGTATTCCTTTTTGTCGGTCACATACCAGGTCAGGCGGGTAACATCGGCCACCGTGCCGCCAGCGGATTCCACCACATCGGCAATATTGCGCAAGGCCTGTTCCATCTGGCCGATGAAATCGTGGCTTTCAAACACCTGATCCCTGGTCCAGCCAATCTGCCCCCCGACAAACAGATGCCCATCCTTGGACAAAACACCGTTATTGTACCCTTTGGCCGGTGCCCAGCCATCAGGCTTGATGAATTCATGCGCCACGTTATTCCCCTAAAATGCTTTGAACGTCAGCGTTGTCAGGCTGCGTTCAATTCCTTTGATATTGAGCAAATTCTCGTTGATGTATTTTCCCACGTCTTCTGATTCAGGAATATACATTTTCATCAGCAGGTCATATTCGCCGCTGGTGGAATATAATTCCGAATGGATTTCGCGCAGGGCAATGGCGTCGGCGACTTCATAAGTGGTGCCGGGTGTGCAGCGGATCTGGATGAATACGCAGGTTGTCATGGGTGTCTCCTTTTTATCCGCATTCAGGCCGGTTTATCCGCATTGCGCAAGCGGAATCGCTGAATTTTACCGGTTTCTGTTTTTGGCAACGCATCTACGAACACCACGGAGCGCGGGTATTTATAGGGGGCGATGGTTTTTTTGACGTGGGCTTGCAATGCAGCGATCTGGGCGTCATCGCGCGCGGCCGCTTCGGTCAGGACCACATGCGCCTGAACAATGGTGCCGCGGGCTTCGTCCGGCGCACCGATCACGGCACATTCCACGACATCAGGATGGGAGAGCAGGGCCGATTCGACTTCTGGCCCTGCGATGTTATAGCCAGAGGACACGATCATATCATCATTGCGGGCAGCAAAATGCAGATAGCCCATTTCGTCCTGCCAAAAACTGTCGCCAGTGATATTCCAGCCATCCTGAACGTAATCCTTTTGCCGGTCGTCATTCAAATACCGACAACCGGTTGGCCCGCGCACAGCAAGGCGGCCAACAGTGCCAACAGCCTGTTCATCGCCATTCTTATCAAGGATTTTTACCTGATAGCCGGTCACAGGTTTTCCGGTACAACCGGGTTGTGATTTGCCGAACCGGTTGGAGATGAAGATATGCAACATTTCCGTGGCCCCGATCCCGTCAAGCATTTCCTTGCCGGTATAATTGATCCAGTCGTCATAAACCGGTGCCGGCAGGGATTCGCCGGCAGATACCGCCGCGCGCAAGGATGACAGGTCGGCACCTTCCTCCATCGCCAGCAACATGGCACGATAGGCCGTCGGGGCGGTAAAACAGACAGTGGCTTTGTATTTCTGGATGATTTCGATCATGTTCGGCGGAGAGGCGTTTTCAAGCAAGGTCGCCGCCGCCCCGAACCGCAGTGGAAAGATCGCCAGCCCGCCCAGACCAAAGGTAAAGGCCAGCGGGGGCGAACCGATGAACACATCATCGGGGGTGACGTTTAAAACCTCTTTGGCATACCCGTCGGCAATGATCAGCAAATCACGGTGAAAATGCATGGTGGCCTTTGGTTTGCCGGTGGTTCCTGAAGTAAACCCCAGCAGCGCCACATCGTCACGGCCCGTATTCACTGCATCGAATTTCACCGGTTTTTCCAGCGCCATATGATCCAGTTCTGCATCGTGGTTCATGGTTCCATCAAAAGCCGTTACGGATTTCAGAAAGGCACTGTCTTTGGCGCAACTGGCCAGTTCCTCCATCAACCGCGTATCGCAGAGGGCGTGGCTGATCTCGGCCTTGTCGACAATCGCCGAAAGCTCCCCCGCCCGCAGCATCGGCATGGTGTTCACCACCACAGCACCCGCCTTGGTGGCCGCCAGCCAACAGGCCACCATTGCCGGATTGTTGGCTGAACGGATCAGAACACGATTGCCGGGTTTTACCCCCAGATCATCCACCAGCACATGGGCAAGCCGGTTGGTCCAGTCCGCCAATTCCTTATAGGTGCGCCTGCGTCCGTTCCCGATCAATGCCGTGTGATCGCCAAAACCCTTTTCCACCATGGAATCCGTTAGTTCCACACCAACATTCAACCGTTCCGGATAGTCGAATCCATCCAGCAAAAACACCGGCCACTGGTCCATCGGGGGCAGGTTGTCCCGGGTAAATGTGTCTGTGTGGGCACTGGGGCCTAGGGTATGGGTCATCTTACAGCTCCGTCCTGACATGCCAGAGTTCGGGGAATAATTCGACCTCCAGCATTTTTTTCAAATAATTGACGCCACCGGTCCCGCCGGTGCCGCGTTTAAATCCGATGATCCGTTCTACCGTGGTGACATGGTTGAACCGCCAGCGTCGAAAATAGTCTTCCAGATCCACCAGTTTTTCTGCCAACTCGTACAGGGACCAGTGGTTTTCCGGATCACGGTAAACCTTGGCCCAAAGCTCTGTAACCGCCGGATGTGCGCTGTGGGGCACGGTGGCCGGTGCTGCCAGAAGGTCAGCAGGTAAATCCATGCCGTGACGGGCCGCATAGCGCAGCACTTCCAGATAGAGGCTCGGCTGCATCATTTCGGCTTCCAGCATTTGCTTGTGTGCAGGCACATGGGCGTGAGGGCGGATCATGGCTTCGTTCCGGTTGCCCAGCGCGAATTCGATCATCCGGTACTGTAGTGACTGAAAACCGCTGCTCTGGCCCAAAGCTTCGCGAAAACAGGTGTAATCGCTCGGGGTCATGGTGCGTAGCACATCCCAGGCGTTGTTCAACTGTTCCAGTATCCGCGATACCCGCGCCAACATTTTGAACGATGGTGGAAGCTGGTCTTCACGGATCGCGCTGCGGGCGGCTCCGACTTCGTGCAGCAGCAGTTTCATCCATAATTCGGATGTCTGGTGCTGAATGATAAACAGCATTTCGTCATGGGCATCGGAACGGCATTTCTGCGCGTCCAGCACCTTGTCGATTTGCAGATAGTCGCCATAGGACATGCGTCCGTCAAAATCCATGGTTGCGCCATCTTGGGCTGGATCAAATGCTTCGGCCATTACTGTGTTCCCATTGTCTGTCTTGCGATAATCAGCTTTTGCACGTCGGACGCGCCTTCATAGATGCGCAGGGCGCGGATTTCCCGATAGAGCCGTTCCACCACCATGCCGGAACGCACGCCGTCACCGCCGAAAAGCTGTACTGCCTTGTCGATGACGACCTGCGCCTGGTCAGTGGCGAAGAGTTTGGCCATGGCAGCTTCGCGGGTGACGCGGGGGGCACCGGAATCCTTGGTCCAGGCGGCGCGGTATACCAGCAGGGCGCTAGCGTCGATGTCCAGCGCCATTTCCGCGATATGCCCCTGCACCATCTGCAATTCTGCCAGTTGTGCGCCCATGACCTGGCGTTCACGGGTGCGTTTCAGGGCTTCGTCCAGCGCGCGGCGGGCAAAGCCCAGCGCGGCAGCGGCAACGGTAGAGCGGAACACATCCAGTACCGACATAGCAATCTTGAATCCCTCCCCAGGTTGCCCGATCAGGGCGGATTTGGGGATCCGCACATCGGTAAACCGCAACAGCGCCAGCGGGTGCGGCGCGATGGTGTGAAGGCGCTCGGCGATTTCAAAACCGGGCAGGCTGGCAGGAACAATAAAGGCCGACAGGCCCTTGGCCCCCGGGGCCTCTCCTGTGCGGGCGAACAGGGTATAGATATCGGCAATGCCACCGTTGGAAATCCATGTCTTTTCACCATTAAGGATATAATCATCGCCGTCCTGCACGGCGGTCATGGTGGAATTGGCTACGTCGGAACCGGATTGGGGTTCGGTCAGGGCAAAGGCGGAAATGGCCTGACCGGCACGGGTTTTCGGCAGCCATTCACGTTTTTGTGCATCATTGCCAAACAGGGAAATTGCTCCGGTCCCAAGGCCTTGCATGGCAAAGGCAAAGTCCGCCAGCCCGTCATGGCGCGCCAGTATTTCGCGGCTCAGACACAGGGTGCGCACATCCAGCGCCCCGCCGGTTTCAGGGTCTGTCGCGGTGGGCAACAACCAGTCATCCTGCCCAAGCGCGGCCACCAGATCACGGCAGGTCTGGTCTGTATCGCCATGATCCAACCCTGCCAGATTTGTCTCTGCCCAGGTTTCCAGCCGTGCCGCATGGTTGCGGTGGCGATCATCGAAAAACGGCCAGTTGAGAAAGGTTTTATCCGCCATCAGTTACCCTCGAAAACGGGTTTATCTTTGGCGACGAAGGCATTGTAAGCACGTTCAAAATCTTTGGTCTGCATGCAGATTGCCTGTGCCTGTGCTTCTGCTTCTATGGCTTGTTCAATCGACATGGACCATTCCTGTGCCAGCATGGTCTTGGTCATCATATGGGCAAAATTCGGCCCCGCCGCGATGCGATTGGCCATGTTCAGAGCCTCGTCCTCTAGGGTATCAGCGGCCACCAGGCGGTTGTAAAACCCCCAGCGTTCGCCTTCGTCCGCCGACATGCTGCGCCCGGTATAGAGCAATTCTGCGGCGCGGCCCTGACCGATGATGCGGGGCAGGATTGCGCAAGCCCCCATATCACAACCGGCCAGCCCGACGCGGGTAAACAAAAAGGCGGTTTTGGCCTCTGGCGTGGCAATGCGCAGATCTGCCGCCATGGCAATGATCGCACCGGCGCCGACGCAAATGCCATCCACGGCGGCAATCACCGGTTTTCCGCAATTCACAATCGCCTTGACCAGATCGCCGGTCATGCGGGTGAAGTTCAGCAGCTCTTTCATGGTCATGCGGGTGAGCGGACCGATGATATCATGCACATCGCCGCCGGAAGAAAAATTACCGCCGTTGGAATTGAACACGACCGCTTGAATATCATCGCGGTACACCAGCGCACGAAACCAGTCGCGCAATTCCGCATAGCTGTCAAAGGTCAGCGGGTTTTTGCGTTCCGGGCGGTTCAGGGCCACAATGGCAACGCCGTTTTCAATGCGCAGCAGAAAATGTTCGGGGGTGTCGGTCATGGTTTGCTTTCCTGATCCAGCCGGTTGTTGAGGGTCTCAAAGGCGGAACACAGGGCCTCTGCCTCTGTGCGCTCAAACGGGGTTAGCAGCTCGGAAACCCAGCTTTCGTGGGCGGCGGCCATAATGGCAAAATTTTTGCGGCCTTTTTCCGTCAGCCGTACTTGCATGGCGCGCCGATCGCCCGGAACGGGAATGCGTTCGACCTGCCCGTCCTCTACCAGCCGTTCAATAATGCCGGTGACATTGCCGTTGGAAACCTTGAGCACCGAGGAAAGTTCACTCATGCGCAGCCCGTCTTTGGACCGGTCCAGCGCGGCAAGCACATCGAAACGCGGCAGGGTAGAGCCGAACTCTGCGCGCAGGCGATCCCGCAGGGCGCTTTCTATGCTGCGCTGGGCCTTGAGCAGACGCAACCACAGGCGCAGGCGGGATTTGGAATCGGGTTGGGTGTCGTGGGTCATATTTCCCCTCCGGAAACGGAAAGTGCGTGGCCATTAACCGAAGCCGCGCCATCGGAACACAGCCAGATTGCTGCCGAAGCAACCTCGGAAGGCTGTACAAAGCGGGCCTGTGGGTTGCTCTGGGTGAGGGATTTGGCGGCGTCTTCGGCACTGCGGCCGGTTTTATCCATGATGTTTTGAATGGAACGTTGGAGCAGCGGTGTATCGGTAAATCCGGGACAGATGGCGTTGACGGTAATACCCGACCGCGCCAGTTCGAGCGCCAGCGAGCGGGTCAATCCGATTACCCCGTGTTTGGCGGCGCAATAACCGCTGACATAGGGATACCCCTTGAGGCCGGCGGTCGAGGCAATCGCAATCAGGCGACCGCTGCCCTTGGCCTGCATATCGGAAAGGCCGGCCTGCCAGCAGTTGAACACACCGGCCAGATTGACGTTCAGCATGTCTTGCAAATCCTGCATATCCATTTTGGCAAAGGGTTTGCTGCTGGCGGCACCGGCATTGGCGATGACAATATCAAGAGGACCATTTTGTCTGCGTGCGGCTTCAAAGGCGGTGTTTACCGATTCCGGCAATGTGACATCACAGGTCTGCCAGGTGATTCCCCTGGTGTTGCTGACCTCTTGCAAGGGGACGGCGTTGCGGCCTGTGATCGTGACTTTGGCCCCTGCGGCGGCGAACTGGCGCGCGATTTCCGCGCCAACGCCGCTGCCGCCTCCGGTAATAAGCGCGTGTTTGTCCTGCAACTGCATGTGTTGGCGGCTCCTTGTGAGGTTGGTCAAGTTTAGGAGTGGACGAAATTTATTTCAAGCCTATAATATTTAAGTAGAGAGTTTTCGCGGGAGTACCAGATGATTACCGATTGGTCAGATGCCTATGCCAATGGCAAATACATTGCCCATGCGGACAGTTTTCCGCCCCGTTGGACAGCAGAAGCAGCGGCCTATCGTTCGGCGTTGGGGAAACGGGCGCTGCTGGATTTGCCTTACGGGGATCAGGAACGCCAGCAGTTTGATCTGTTCTTGCCCGAAGGCACGCCCAAAGGCTTGGCGGTTTTTGTGCATGGCGGTTATTGGAGGGCCTTTGATAAATCCACTTGGTCACATCTGGCGGCTGGCGCAAATGCACGGGGCTGGGCGGTGTGTTTGCCATCCTATACTTTGGCTCCTCAGGTACGGTTGTCGGATATGACAACTGAAATTATGTGCGCGATCACAGAAGCCGCAGTGCGCGTGGGCGGGCCGATCCGGTTGGCGGGGCATTCGGCAGGTGGTCATCTGGTAACCCGTGCTGCCTGTGCCGATGTGGCACTGCCGGTGGCGGATCGTTTGCAGCACGTTTTGTCCATTAGCGGGTTGCACGATTTACGCCCCCTGTTGCGTACCGACATGAATGAAACCCTGCGGCTGGATCAGGCCGAGGCAACCGGCGAGAGCGCCGCGCTTCAGATCCCGCGAAAAGGGGTGTCCCTGATCACATGGGTTGGTGCAGATGAACGCCCCGAATTCATTCGCCAGACTGATCTACTTGCCAATATCTGGACCGGTCTGGGGATAGAAACCCGCAGCCACCATGCAGCGGGCAAGCACCATTTCAATGTTATCGAACCGCTGACCAAGGCTGATTCGGATATAACCAAGGCCTTTGTCGGGGACTGAAGCGTTACTTGATAGCGTCTTGTTCCTCGCGCTGTATGCGCGCAATGTTGCGTTTGCTGACAAGAGACACGGTGATCACGCCAAAGGCAACGATGCCGATCATAATGGTCGATAGGGCATTGATTTCCGGTGTCACCCCTAAACGGACCGCCGAATAAATCTTGATCGGCAGGGTCGTAGAAGATGGACCAGCGGTAAAAGACGCGATTACCAGATCGTCCAGAGACAAGGTAAAGGCCAGCAACCAACCGGAAATCACCGCAGGGGCAATGATCGGCAGGGTGACGCTTTTGAAGGCGTCAAACGGGGTGCATCCCAGATCAAGGGCGGCTTCTTCCAGTGATTTGTCAAAGCTGACCAGACGGGACGAAACCACCACGGAAACATAGCACATGGAAAAGGTCGCATGCGCAAGAATGATGGTGAAAACACCACGATCAAGTCCAATGGCGATAAACAGCAACAACAGGGACAGGCCGGTGATGACCTCGGGCATGACAAGGGGCGCATAGATCATGCCGGAAAACAGCGTCCGCCCGAAAAACCGCCCGCCGCGCACCAAAACATAGGCGGCCATTGTTCCCAGAATGGTGGCAATGGTGGAGGAAATTATCCCGACTTTGAGCGTGATTGCCGCAGCATCAAGGAAGGCCTGGTTCTGAAGCAGAGTGCCGTACCATTTG
>JALWOO010000691.1 GCA_027083485.1 Amylibacter sp.
CGGATCCGCCAGTGAAATCAGGTCATTCCCGTCCGCGCCATAGCCATGCACAAAAATGGCCAGCGTCTTGGCTGTGCCGGATTTTGCCTCCCGGCGGTGTGATTTCAACAGGCTCATGTGATTCCCTCGCGTTGTTTGATAATCCGGTAATAAGCCCAGAGCAGCCGCGCCGCAACCGCCCGCCACGGGGCCCAATCCTGCGCCATCGCCGCCATTTGCTTTTCTGTGGGGCGCGCGGGCAGATCGAACAACACCCGCGCGGATTCCTGCAAGGCCAGATCACCCGAGGCAAACACATCCGCCCGACCCAGCGAAAACATCGCATAGATTTCCGCCGTCCAGCGGCCGATGCCGGTGACTTCGGTCAGGGTGGCAATCACCTGTTCATCCGGCAAATCGCGCAATGCCACAAAATCAATGCCATGATCCGCCAATGCGCGGGCATAGCGGGTTTTGGGGCGCGACATGCCGCAGGCCTGAATATCCGCATCGCCCGCCAGCTGTATCGCCTGCGCCGTGGTCAGCCCCGCCGCCTGCAACCGCCCCCAAATCGCGCTGGCAGAGGCGACCGAAAGCTGCTGGGCGCAAATCGCGTGCAACAGGCGTTCAAAACCGTCCTCGGTGCGGCGCAAGGGCAAGGGCGCGCATTCGGCCAGCGCACGGGCAAATTCCGGATGGCGCGCCGCCAGCCAATCGGCCCCTTCGGCGACACAGGCGTCGGTTTCAATGATCCGGCCCAGATTTACCGGTTTTTCAGCCATGACAGACACTCCTTTACCGTTTCAACCGTTGCAACCGGCGGCAAGGCGGGACGGCGCTGCAAGACCACCGGCAAGCCCAGCGCGCGTGCCGCATCCAGCTTGGAGCGGCTGGCCTCCCCGCCGGAATTTTTCACCACCAGCCAGTCAATGCCTTCGTCCCGAAAAAACGCGATTTCATCGGCCACGGAAAACGGCGGACGGCCCACCTGAAAACGGCCATTGGGATAGGGGAAAGGCCCCTCTGGCGGATCAATCTGACGGCAGATCAGACGGTGATCCGCCAGATTGGCAAAACTGTGCAAGGTCTGGCGGCCGGTGCCCAAAAACACCACCGCGCCCTTGGGGATCAACGCCGCCGCCTGTTCCAGTTGATCGACGAAATGCCAGTTGTCACCGGCCTGTGCCTGCCAGCCGGGGCGCTGCAAAATCACATGGGCAATGCCGGTTTCGGCACAGGCCTGCGCCGCATGGGCGGTGATGTTGGTGGCAAAAGGGTGCGTTGCGTCAATCACGATATCTGTGCCGGAGCGGTTCAGATAACCGGCCAGCCCTTTGGCCCCGCCAAAGCCCCCCACACGGGTTTCAACGCCCAAGGCCTGCGGCGCGCGTGTGACTCCGGCAAAAGAGCCGGTCACCTGATAATCCGGCATCTGCGCGAGCCTTAGGGCCAATTGGCGGGCCTCGGATGTGCCCGCCAACAACAGAACTCCGGCGCTCATCCGGCCCGCCCCAAAATCGTACCCGCCCGATCAATCACCACAACATCCACCTGCGCCACGGTGCCGCGCAAAACTTCCAGCGCTTTTTCGCGGGCCCGTTCCGCCACCGCCTGCGCCAGATCATTGCCCGCGATTTCCACCGCCTCCAGCGCCGTATTCGCGCCGCTGACATCTGCATCGGTCAACGCATCAAGGGCGGCAAAATCCACTTGCGAGCGGCCCGAATGCAAATCCATCGCCCCTTGTGCCAGTTTGGTGATCTTGCCAATACCCCCGCCAATGGTCAGCCGCTCTACCGGATGCCGGCGCAGGTATTTCAGCAATCCACCGGCGAAATCCCCCATATCCAGCATCGCGCCATCGGGCAGATCATACAGCTTCTGCACCACCTTTTCCGATGTGGCCCCCGTACAGCCCGCCACATGGCGCAGGCCTTCGGCACGGGCCACATCTACGCCCCGATGAATTGAGGCAATCCATGCCGCACAGGAAAACGGGCGCACGACCCCCGTCGTGCCCAGCACCGACAGCCCGCCGACAATGCCCAAACGCGGGTTCCATGTCTTCAGCGCGATTTTTTCGCCGCCCGGGATCGAAACAGTAATCCTGACATTGGGCGATTTGGAAAACCGCGCCGCGATTTCATCCACCACCGCCGCCATCATCAGGCGCGGCACCGGATTGATCGCCGGCTCTCCCACCCCGCTCGGCCCACCGGCCTTGGCGACCGTGCCGATCCCTTCACCGGACTGACAGCGGACGCCCTGCCCGCCCTCGGACACCCGCACAATGACCAAAGCGCCATGGGTGACATCCGGATCATCGCCCGCGTCCTTGGTGATACCGACCTCGGCCCAACCGGCCCCGCGTGCGCTATGGGCCAGCTCGAACACCGGCGTTTCGCCTTTGGGCAGGGTAATTTGCACGGAAGTCGGAAATTCCCCCTGCCAAAGCGCGATCAGCGCCGCCTTGGTCGCCGCCGTCGCACAGGCCCCCGTGGTCCAGCCACGGCGCAATTTCGGGTTCGGGGTGTTCGTCATCGGTTGATTATTGATTGCCCACAAAACGAAAGCAATCTTCAAATGCGCCGAACCCTGTTTTCAGTCAGACAAAATCGAAATCATCCGCCGAAATATCGGCTACAGCCACGTTTTTCAGCAACACATGCGTAGCCCCGCTAAAGGTCAGCAAGGTATCCGCCCCTTCATTGCGGGCCTCGATTGTCACCCCGTCAAAACCGGAATGGTTGCGCAGCCGGATCAAATCAACGCCGTCTTCGAAATCGGCAATCCGGTTAAATCCTTCCAGGGCAACATCGTTGAATTGAAAAACATCCGCCCCTTCGCCGCCAAACAATACATCTCTGCCTTTGCCTGCGATAAGCCGGTCATTCCCAAGCCCGCCGCGAAGGGCATCATTGCCAAAGCCGCCAATCAGCAGGTCATTACCCTTGCCTCCCCTGAGAACATCGGAACCATCGCCCGCCTTGAGGATATCAAAACCGTCCCGCCCGTAAAGCTGGTCATCGCCGCGACCGGTTTGCAATGTGTTTCTCTGGCCATTGCCGATAACGCTCACATCCTCGGAGCCGATAAACTTGTAGTTTTCTATCCGCTTAATCGTGTCTACTTCGGCCAATTTTTCAAACCGATGCGTGCCTGTATAAAGGTTCACGGACACATAACCCAGATCTCGCGCCCAGACAGAGGCATCATCTATCAGCGTATCGCGCCCCAAACCGCCATTAAAAAGATCGGCACCTTCGCCGTTGTACAGGTAATCATGCCCACGCCCGCCAAAAATCTGATCGTCGCCATCCCCGCCGTCAATGCCATCATCCCCTTTGAAACCACGCAACACATCGTTGCCGGTTTTCCCGACAATGCGGTCGCCAAGATTTGACCCCTTGATGACCAGATCGGCGGTGATTGAAAATATGCCTTCAATGTCCCGAAGCGCTTCTGTTGCCTGGCGCGCGTCAATGGTAATCGGGGCCTGATTGAACAACTCGTTCAACAATTCCGGCGCACCCCATGCAATGCTTATATGACTTGTCAGGGCATCTTGCAGAA
>JALWOO010000692.1 GCA_027083485.1 Amylibacter sp.
GCTAACCGGTTTTGCCGCTGGATCAATTCACGCATTTCCACATTGCTCAGCCGGAAATCACGCACCACATTGCGCCCTTCAACCAGCAAATCGCGCACCTGATGCGGGCCGGTCAACACCAGCGCCGCCACCGGATCCCAACTGCCCGCCGCCGCAATGCCGGACATATCCCAGACCGCGATATCGGCGCGTTTGCCCGTGGCCAGCGCCCCGCAATCGGGACGGCCCAGAACCGCAGCTCCGCCAAGGGTGGCAATTTCCAAGGCTTCGCGCGCCGACATGGCATCGGCCCCGTTGGCCACCCGTTGCAACAACAGCAGCTGGCGTGCCTCGTCCAGCAAATGCCCCGCGTCATTGGAAGCAGAGCCATCCACCCCCAGCGCCACCTTGACCCCCGCATCACGCATCTGGCGCACCGGCGCGATGCCCGATCCCAGACGGCAGTTGGAACAGGGGCAATGGGCCACGCCGGTTTTACTGCGGGCGAATAAATCGATTTCCGCATTGTCCAGCTTCACACAATGGGCATGCCACACATCCGCGCCGGTCCAGCCGAGATCCTCGGCGTATTGGCCCGGCCGGCAGCCGAATTTTTCCAGTGAATAGGCGATGTCCTCGTCGTTTTCCGCCAGATGGGTATGCAGCATCACGCCCTTGTCCCGCGCCAGCAACGCGGTGTCGCGCATCAGATCACGGCTGACGGAAAACGGTGAACAAGGCGCGAGGCCGACCCGCACCATGGCCCCGTCATCCGGATCGTGGAAAGCATCCACCACGCGAATGCAATCCTCCAGAATGGCGGCTTCCTGTTCCACCAGCGCATCAGGGGGCAAACCGCCATCGCTCTGGCCGATGCTCATGGAACCGCGCGTCGGATGAAACCGCAGGCCGATGGTTTTGGCCGCCTCTATCGTATCCTCGAGCCGCGCGCCATTGGGGTACATGTACAAATGGTCGCTCGACAAGGTGCAGCCCGACAGCGCCAGTTCCGCCAACCCCACCTGCGCCGAGGTGAAAATCTCCTCCGGTCCCATGCACGCCCAGATCGGATAGAGTGTTTGCAACCAGCCGAACAACAACGCATCCTGCCCCCCCGGCACCACGCGGGTCAGGGTTTGATACAGATGGTGATGCGTGTTCACCAATCCCGGCGTCACGACACAGCCCGCCGCATTGATCACCTGATCGCCGGACAGCCCCTGCCCCACACCAACAATCACCCCGTCGCGGATCAGTACATCGCCACCGGCAATTTCGCGTCGCGTTGCGTCCATCGTCACCACGACATCGGCGTTTTTGATTACAGTCGTTTTCATTGCAACCTCATAATAAATTCCAGTCAAACTACCCTTGCAATCCGGACAAGAAAAGACTCAAATCCCCGGGATCAGGAGAATTCAAATATGCAAGACAATCGCACCGGCTTTATCGACACCTATGGCGGAATTTATGAACATAGCCCCTGGGTGGCGGAGACGGTTTTTGACCAAGGCCATGGCAAAGCGACGCCTATGGAGCTGATCGGGCCAATGCGGGCGGTGGTTGAATCCGCCAGCCCCGACATGCAAATGGTGTTGCTGCGCGCCCACCCGGATCTGGCTGGCAAGCTGGCCAAAACCGGCGCGCTGACCGCCGAGAGCACTTCCGAGCAGGCCAGCGCCGGTCTGGATCAATGCACTGAGGCCGAGTTCGAGGAATTCACATCCCTGAACAACCGCTACAAACAGCGTTTCGGATTTCCCTATATCCTTGCGGTGCGCGGGCGGAACCGGCACGAGATCCTCGACAATTTTCGTGCCCGTGTAGATAATGACACCGCAACCGAATTTCATGAAGCCCTGAACCAGGTGCATGAGATTGCCCGTTTGCGGCTCGAAGCATTGAGCCAACAGGCCTGAAAAACATTCAGTTTTCTGAATAATTATCAGGTGAGTCTATAAAACCAACAGCAATCTATTTTTTGTGATCACGTATTTTTTTGCCGTGATCACAAAACCGCCTAATTTCTGGTGATTTTCATTTTTTGCTTCTAACCGCTCCGAAATGGTGTCAGATTCACCAAAACGACATTCGGTCTTTACTGGACCGAAACCACTCGGTCTAATCAGGAGCGCCTGCAAATGAACATCCATGAATATCAAGCCAAAAAATTGCTCAAGGAATACGGTGCGCCGGTTTCCGACGGGCGGCCGGTTCTGAAATTCGAAGACGCCAAAACGGCGGCAGGCGAACTGGACGGCCCACTTTGGGTGGTCAAAGCACAAATTCACGCAGGTGGCCGCGGCAAAGGGACTTTCAAAGAGGCCGCCGCCGGTGAACAAGGCGGCGTGCGCCTGACCAAATCGGTAGCCGAAGCCGCCGAAGAAGCCCAGAAAATGCTGGGCCGCACCCTTGTCACCCATCAAACCGGCCCTGAAGGCAAACAGGTGAACCGCGTTTACATCGAAGACGGCGCAGGTATTGAGCGCGAATTGTATCTGGCAGTTCTGGTGGATCGCGTGTCCTCTCGGGTGTCGTTTGTGGCCTCGACCGAAGGCGGCATGGACATTGAAACCGTCGCTGCCGAAACCCCCGAAAAAATCCTGTCCTTCACCGTTGATCCGGCCACCGGCCTGTCCGGTTTCCATGGCCGCCGCGTGGCTTTTGCGCTGGGGCTTGAGGGCAAGCAGGTCAAGCAATGCGTGGCCCTGATCGACATTCTGTATAAAATGTTCATCGAGCGTGACATGGAGATGCTGGAAATCAACCCGCTGATCGTCACCACGGACGGCGATTTGAAATGCCTTGATGCGAAAATGGGTTTTGACGATAACGCCATGTATCGCCAGCAGGAAATTCTGGCCCTGCGCGACGAAACCGAAGAAGACGAAAAAGAACTCGCCGCCTCCAAGTTCGATCTGAACTACATCGCGCTGGACGGGGAAATCGGCTGTATGGTGAACGGGGCCGGTCTGGCCATGGCCACCATGGATATTATCAAGCTTTATGGCGCAGAGCCGGCTAACTTCCTTGACGTGGGCGGCGGGGCCACCACGGAGAAAGTAACCGAAGCCTTCAAGATCATCACCTCGGACCCGAATGTGAAAGGTATTCTGGTGAATATCTTTGGCGGCATCATGCGCTGTGATGTGATTGCCGAAGGCGTGGTTGCCGCAGTGAAAGAGGTCGGATTGAAAGTGCCGCTGGTTGTGCGCCTTGAAGGCACCAACGTTGAAGCCGGCAAACGCATCATCACCGAAAGCGATGTGGATGTGATCGCGGCGGACGATCTGGGCGATGCAGCCCGCAAAATCGTTGCTGCGGTCAAAGGGTAGACGGTTGATGAATTTCAAGAACGCCAACCTCTTTGCCCTTGCAGGTGTGCTTTGCCTGACCGCAGGCACCCTGCCCGCCGCTGCAGCCAACAAGCAGCGCAAAGCATTTGTTGCCGCGCAAACCCGCCATATCGTGCAGATCTGCATGAAAAACGGCTTTGACTACGGGGCAATCCGCAAAATTCTGACAAAGGAAGGATTTAAGCGCGACAAGCATAAATCCTCGCAAAAACAGAACTGGACACTGGTAAAAAAAGACGCCGCTGCCGGCGCACTTTCGGTTTCCTACACTCAGCCCTGTGCCATTACGCTCGGCGTTGGCGAAATCAAGGATGCGCATAAGGTCGCCAGCAAACAGCTCAAGAGCTTTGGCTATCGCGGTCAGGGCGTTGGGCGGGCGCTGTTTGCGAAATCCAAATACTACACGTTCCGCAAGGGCGATTTCTGGAAGAACGGTAACTCTACCGTATCACTGGAAGCCTCCAGCGGTTTTACAGCCAAAGGCAAGCCCGAAACAGTTGGCGCAGTGGTGATTTCACCGGTGCAAAGCCTGTCAATCGGCGGATAAACGGAAAAAGGGTTCAATCACAATGGACAAGACAGTTAAAAACAAACTTACAACGGCGATATCGGTTGCCTGCCTTGCCGTTGTAGCGGTCCCGCTTCAGGCGCAAAGCCTGCTGACCACGCCCTTTGCGATTTCACAGCTGGTGGCCACGGCCTGCCTGTTCGATACCATGAACCCGGACACGGAATTGCCCCGTTCGCATGCGGCATTTGCCGCCTCCGGTATGGCCAAGGTGCTGCAACAGCCCACCAAGGCCATTTACGGCGATATGGGCGGGACCTATTTCATTTCCAACCTGACCGATGACAACAACATCGCCTGTGCCGCGCATATTGCGCCTGCGGATCTGAATCAGGCCGGATTTGATTTCCTTGTGCAACAAATCGAAGGCCAGTTTCGCAACCGCTATGGCGACCATGTCTTTGCCCCCGGCTACAGCAGCAACAGCTGGATCGCCAAACATAGCGACGGCACCAAAACCGTGATGAGCATAAACTATGACCCGAACGGCGGCACCAGCATCGCCAGCGTCGCCGAAATTGATGATTAGCCCGCCTGAAAACGGCAACCAGAACAACGACCTATCAACCGAATGGAGGCCCAAATGGCCGTACTCGTAGACGAAAACACCAAGGTAATCTGTCAGGGCTTTACCGGCTCTCAGGGGACTTTCCACTCTGAACAGGCCATTGAATACGGCACAAAAATGGTGGGCGGTGTGACCCCGGGCAAGGGCGGCATGACCCATCTGGGCCTGCCGGTGTTCAATTCCGTACACGAAGCAAAACACGTGACCGAAGCCAACGCCACCGTGATTTATGTACCGCCCCCCTTTGCTGCAGATTCCATTCTGGAAGCGATTGACGCAGAGATGGAGCTGATTGTTTGCATCACCGAAGGCATTCCCGTGCTGGACATGATGAAGGTCAAGCGCGCGCTTGAAGGCGCAAAATCCCGCCTGATCGGGCCGAACTGTCCGGGTGTTATCACACCGGACGCCTGCAAGATCGGCATTATGCCGGGCCACATCCACAAACGCGGCTCTGTCGGCGTTGTGTCGCGTTCCGGCACTCTGACCTATGAAGCCGTGGGCCAGACCACCGCCATCGGCCTTGGCCAGTCCACTTGCATCGGCATCGGCGGTGACCCGATCAAGGGCACCGAACATATCGACGCGCTGGAATTGCTGCTGGGGGATGACGAAACCCAAAGCATCATCATGATTGGCGAAATCGGCGGCAATGCCGAAGAAGAAGCCGCGCAATTCCTGATCGACGAAGCCAAAAAGGGCCGCAAAAAGCCGGTTGCCGGTTTCATCGCCGGTCGTACCGCCCCTCCGGGGCGCCGCATGGGTCATGCGGGTGCGATTGTTGCCGGGGGCAAAGGCGGGGCCGAAGACAAGATCGAAGCCATGCGTCGCGCCGGTATCGTGGTCGCCGACAGTCCGGCGGAACTCGGCGAAGCTGTGCTGAAAGCGATCGGTTAAAATAAATCGCCCCGGCATTTCTGTCGGGGCCTTTTGGAGGGGAGAACATGCAGAAATTGCATTCCTGTTCGGGGCGTTTGGGAAATTCACCCAATGCCCCCCTGTTGTTTCAAAAAGACGGTTCACCTTTCAACCGCATCCCCTCCACACACCCTATACACGGTCCCAACTCTAACGAGGTACTCCAATGACCGAACATCCCTCCAACGACCAGTTTCGTTCCGAATCCTTTTTGCAAGGTCACAACGCGGAATATATCGAGCAGCTTTATGCCCGTTTCACCCGCGATCCTTCTTCGCTTGATCCCGAATGGGTGTCCTATTTCAAGGGTCTGGGCGATGCGACACAGGATGTACAGGCCGAAGCCGCCGGCCCGAGCTGGGCGCGCAACGACTGGCCGCCAATGCCGCAGGACGATCTGACCGCCGCGCTGGACGGGCAATGGGGCGCTGATCCGGTTGAACAGGCCAAACATGCGGAAAAGAAGATCACCGAAAAAGCCGCCGATCAGGGCTTTCAGATCACCCAGAAAGAAGTCCGCCAAGCGGTGCTGGATTCCCTGCGCGCCTTGATGCTGATCCGCGCCCACCGGATTGTCGGCCATCTGATTGCCGATCTGGACCCGCTGGGCATGCGCAACACCGGCCCGCATCCGGAACTGGAACCGGCCAGCTATGGCTTTACCGAGGCCGACATGGACCGGCCGATTTATCTGGATAACGTGCTGGGGCTGGAAACCGCCACCATGCGCCAGATTTTCGAAATCGTGCGACGCACCTATTGCGGCACATTCGCCCTGCAATACATGCATATTTCCGACGCAGAGCAGGCCAGTTGGCTCAAGGAACGGATCGAGGGTTTCGGCAAGGAAATCCAGTTCACCAAACAGGGCCGCAAGGCGATCCTGAACAAAATGGTCGAGGCCGAGGGCTTCGAGAAATTTCTGCATGTGAAATACATGGGCACCAAACGCTTTGGTCTGGATGGCGGCGAATCCCTGATTCCGGCGCTGGAACAGGTAATCAAACGGGGCGGTGCGCTCGGGGTCGAGGACATCATCATCGGCATGCCCCATCGCGGGCGATTGAATGTGCTGGCCAATGTGATGGGCAAACCTTATCGCGCGATTTTCAACGAATTTCAGGGCGGCAGCTATAAACCGGAGGATGTAGGCGGTTCCGGTGATGTGAAATATCACCTCGGCGCGTCTTCGGACCGGGAGTTTGACGGCAACAAGGTGCATCTGTCCCTGACCGCAAACCCGTCGCATCTGGAGGCTGTCGATCCGGTGGTACTGGGCAAGGCCCGCGCCAAGCAGAGCCAGAAAAACGACACCGACCGCTCCCGCGTTTTGCCTTTGCTGATGCATGGCGATGCGGCCTTTGCGGGGCAAGGTGTGGTTGCGGAATGTTTCGGCCTGTCCGGCCTGAACGGGCATCGCACCGGTGGCACCATGCATATCGTGGTCAACAACCAGATCGGTTTCACCACTGCGCCGCATAATTCGCGTTCTTCGCCTTATTGCACCGATATCGCGCTGATGGTGGAATGTCCGATTTTCCACGTCAACGGCGATGATCCGGAAGCCGTGGTTCACGCCGCCAAGGTGGCGATTGAATTCCGGCAGAAATTCCACAAGGACGTTGTTATCGACATCTTCTGTTATCGCCGCTTTGGCCATAACGAAGGCGACGAGCCGATGTTCACCAACCCGTTGATGTACACCAAGATCAAAAAGCAGAAAACCACGCTGACCCTGTATACGGAACGGCTGGTGCGGGACGGGTTGATCCCAGAAGGCGAAATCGAAGACACCAAAACCGCGTTTCAGGCGTTTTTGTCCGAGGAATTCGAAATCGGGCGCACCTATAAACCCAGCAAGGCCGACTGGCTCGACGGGCGGTGGTCGCATCTGGACAAACACGGCGCGGAATACCAGCGCGGCGCGACCCCTGTGGATCCGGATATTCTGGCAGAGGTCGGCAGCGCGCTGACCAAATTGCCCGAAGGCCTGAACGCGCATCGCACCATTTTGCGCCTGCTGGACGCCAAGAAAAAGATGATCGAAACCGGTCAGGGCATTGACTGGGCCACCGCAGAGGCGCTTGCCTTTGGTACTTTGCTGCTGGAAGGATACCCGGTGCGCTTGTCCGGTCAGGACTGTACGCGCGGCACCTTTTCACAACGCCATTCCGCGATCATCGACCAGAAAACCGAGGAACGCTATTATCCGCTGAACAATATTCGCGACAAACAGGCCGGATACGAGGTCATCGATTCCATGCTGTCGGAATATGCGGTGCTGGGCTATGAATACGGCTATACTCTGGCCGAACCCAACGCGCTGACCCTGTGGGAGGCCCAGTTCGGTGATTTCTCCAATGGTGCCCAGATCATGATCGACCAGTTTGTTTGCTCGGGCGAGGCCAAATGGCTGCGCATGTCCGGGCTGGTGATGCTGTTGCCTCATGGCTATGAAGGACAAGGGCCGGAACATTCCAGCGCCCGTCTGGAGCGTTACCTGCAACTGAGCGCCGGAGACAACTGGATCGTAGCCAACTGCACCACGCCGGCGAACTATTTCCACATTCTGCGCCGCCAGATGCACCGGACTTATCGCAAGCCGCTGGTGTTGATGACGCCCAAATCCCTGTTGCGCCATAAATTATGCGTCTCGGACATGGCCGATCTGGCCACCGGATCGAGCTTCCATCGGGTGCTGTGGGACGATGCGCAAAAGGGCACTTCGGACACCAATCTGAAGCCGGATGACAAAATCAAACGCGTGGTGCTGTGTTCGGGCAAGGTTTACTATGACCTGCTGGCCGAACGGGATGCGCGCGGGCTGGAGGATGTCTATTTGCTGCGGGTGGAACAATATTATCCGGTACCGGCGCAATCGCTGGTCAAGGAATTATCCCGCTTCCCGAATGCGGATTTCGTCTGGTGTCAGGAGGAACCCAAAAATCAGGGGGCCTGGTCCTTTATCGAACCGAATATCGAATGGGTTCTGACCCGTATCGACCACAAGAACAAACGGCCCGCCTATGCCGGGCGCGCCGCATCGGCATCCCCGGCCACTGGTCTGGCCAGTGCCCACAAAGCAGAACAAACCGCGCTGGTTGATGAAGCGCTGACATTGGAAGGAAACTGATCATGGCCGAGGTAAGAGTCCCGACGCTGGGCGAAAGCGTAACCGAAGCAACGATTGCCACCTGGTTCAAACAACCCGGAGACGCGGTTGCCGTGGATGAAATGCTATGCGAGTTGGAAACCGACAAGGTGACCGTCGAAGTTCCCGCCGCCGTGTCCGGTGTGCTGGCCGAAATCGTTGCCCCCGAAGGCAGCACCGTGGGCGTAGACGCCTTGCTGGCGATCATTGCCGAAGGGGATAGCTCCACTGCCACAGCCGCCCCTGCCAAGGCAGAAGCCACCCCCCCGGCTGCTGCGGCCTCTGCCGATGCGGGCATTAAAAATGCGCCGGCCGCAGAAAAGCTGATGGCCGATAGCGGCCTGTCTGCGGATCAGGTAACCGGCACAGGGCGCGACGGGCGCATTATGAAGGACGATGTGCAAAAGGCCATGGCGACACCGGCACCGGCTCCGGCCGCTGCCCCCGTTGCCCCCCCAAGCGCCCCCGGTGCCGCGGATCAGGCCGCCCGCGAGGAGCGGGTGAAAATGACCCGTCTGCGCAAAACCATTGCAAAACGGCTCAAGGACAGCCAGAACACCGCTGCCATGCTGACCACCTATAACGAGGTCGACATGACCGCAGTTATGGAATTGCGCAATGAATACAAAGAGCTGTTCCTGAAAAAGCATGGGGTGAAGCTGGGCTTCATGTCGTTCTTTACCAAGGCCTGCTGTCACGCGCTGCGCGAAGTGCCCGAGGTCAACGCCGAAATCGACGGCGATGAAATCGTGTACAAGAACTATGTCAACATGGGCATCGCGGCGGGCACGCCGACGGGGCTGGTGGTGCCGGTGATCAACAATGCGGACAGCATGTCCTTTGCCGAGATTGAAAAAGCCATTGCCGAAAAGGGCAAACGTGCGCGTGAAGGCCAGCTGACCATGGCAGAAATGCAGGGCGGCACATTCACCATTTCCAACGGCGGGGTTTATGGCTCGCTGATGTCCTCGCCGATCCTGAACCCGCCACAATCGGGTATTCTGGGCATGCACAAGATTCAGGACCGCCCCATGGCGATCAACGGTCAGGTGGTGATCCGCCCGATGATGTATCTGGCGCTGTCCTATGACCACCGGATCGTGGATGGCAAAGGCGCTGTGACCTTCCTTGTGCGGGTCAAAGAGGCGCTCGAAGATCCGCGCCGTCTGTTGATGGATCTGTAACACCCCTACCACCAAGGTGCGCGGCCCCCGCGCACCTGTCGCCCAAAGCTGCGGACAAACGATGATCACCTTTGACCACCTCGCCGTCACCGCCCCCACATTGCAAGCGGGCGCGGATCATGTGCAGGCGCAAACCGGCGTCATCCTGCCCATGGGCGGGGAGCATCCGCAAATGGGCACCCACAACCGGATTGCCCGTTTTGGCACCGACAGCTATCTGGAAATCATCACCCCCAATCCTGCGGCCAAGCCACCGGCGCGCCCGCGCTGGTTCAATCTGGACAAGGTCACACGCCCTGCCCTGTCCGCCTGGATCGTGCGGACAAACGATATTGACGGCTGCATCGCCAAAGCTGCCGAACTGGGCATTGATATGGGGCGGGCCACACCGCTGAAACGCGGCGCGCTGAACTGGCGGTTTTCCCTACGCGACGATGGCAGTATTCCGCTTGAGGGTGCTGCCCCGTTGATCATTCAATGGGACACGCCGGGGCCACATCCTGCCGGCAATATGCCCGACCTCGGACTGCGGTTGCACCGGCTGTCGATCACAACACCGCATGCGGATGAACTGCGTGCTTTGCTTGCGGGGCTGGGTATGTCAGACTTGCCCGAAATCACCAAAGGCGATGCCTTTCACATGGCGGCAAGGCTGGTTTTACCCGATGGCAAGGAGGCGACCCTGACATGACCCAAGAACTGACCATCCTGACCTATGCCGCCCTGTTGCAGGCCTTTCAGCTGTCGCTTGCAATCATCTTTGGCGATGCGCAAACCGGCATCAGATACGGGGCCAGCGCACGCGATGAGCCGCGCCCGCTCACCGGCATGGCGGGGCGGATTGATCGCGCGCTCAACAACCATTATGCCGCGCTGGCCCTGTTCTCCATCGCCGTGATTGTGATCACGCTTGGCGATAAATCCACCCCGTTAACCGTGAATTGCGCCTGGGCCTATCTGGGCGCGCGCATTGCCTATCTGCCCTGCTATGCCTTTGGCATCGCCTATGTGCGATCCGCCTTTTGGACCATCGGCTTTCTTGCCACCCTGATCATGCTGTTTGTGGCCCTGCAATGAGCCAACAGCCCCCGCATTCAAACAAGGAGACCTGAAAATGGCATCTTATGACGTAATCATCATCGGCGGCGGCCCGGGCGGCTATGTCTGCGCCATCCGCTGTGCGCAACTGGGCCTGAAAACCGCCTGTATCGAGGGGCGCGGCGCGCTGGGCGGCACCTGCCTGAACGTGGGCTGTATCCCTTCCAAGGCGCTGCTGCACGCCAGCCACATGCTGCATGAGGCGGAACATAATTTCACCAAGATGGGCCTGAAGGGCAAATCTCCCAGCGTCGATTTCAAACAGATGCAGGAATACAAGGACGGGGTCGTCGGCCAGAACACCGCCGGCATTGAATTTCTGTTCAAAAAGAACAAGGTAGACTACCTGCGCGGCTGGGGAAAAATCACCGCTCCCGGTCAGGTTTCTGTGGACGGAGAGGTCCACACCGCCAAAAACATCGTGATTGCCACCGGTTCGGAACCTTCCTCCCTGCCCGGCATCGAGGTTGACGAAAAGGTGGTTGTGACCTCCACCGGTGCCCTGTCCCTGCCCAAAGTGCCCAAGCGCATGGCGGTGATCGGGGCCGGTGTTATCGGGCTTGAGCTTGGTTCTGTTTACCAGCGTCTGGGCACAGAGGTCACAGTGATTGAATTTCTGGACCACATCACCCCGGGCATGGATAGCGAAATCGCCAAGACCCTTGCCCGCAGCCTGAAAAAACAGGGGATGAAGTTCGTCCTCGGGGCTGCTGTGCAAAAGGTCGAGGCCACAAAAACCAAGGCCAAGCTGACCTATGAGGGCCGCAAAAAGGGCAATGTGGAAACACTGGAGGCCGATGTGGTGCTGGTGGCCACAGGGCGCAAACCGTTTACGGACGGGCTGGGCTTTACCGACATCGGGGGCCAGATGACAGAGCGCGGCCAGATCGCCACGGATGCCAACTGGCAGACCAACATTCCGGGCATTTATGCCATTGGCGATGTGATCACCGGCCCGATGCTGGCCCACAAGGCCGAAGACGAAGGCATGGCCGTGGCCGAGGTGCTCAAGGGGCGTCACGGGCATGTGAACTATGGCATTATTCCGGGGGTGATTTACACCGCACCGGAGGTTGCCAGCGTTGGCAAAACCGAAGACCAGCTCAAGGCCGAGGGCATCGCCTATAAGGCGGGGAAATTCCCCTTCATGGGCAATGCACGCGCCAAGGCGATGTTCATGGGCGAAGGCTTTGTGAAAATGCTGGTGGACAAGGAAACCGACCGGATTCTGGGCTGTCACATCATCGGCCCCTCTGCCGGTGAGTTGATCCATGAAGTCTGTGTCGCCATGGAATTCGGGGCTTCTGCTCAGGATATCGCGCTCACCTGCCATGCCCACCCCACCTGTTCAGAAGCCGTGCGCGAAGCGGCGCTGGCCTGTGGTGACGGGGCCATCCACGCCTGATGGATGTCGCCTTTCTGGTCGCCGGGGCCATCCTCGGCGGCTTTGTTAACGGGTTAACGGGTTTTGGCTTTGCCCTGATGGCCAGCGGCTTGTGGTTGCAAGTGCTGGCCCCGACGCAAATGGTGCCGCTGTTGGTGGTGTCGATGCTGGCGGCCAACCTGCAAGCCTTGCCGCGCGTGTGGCGCATGATTGAACCGCGCCGCACCCTGCCGCTGGTTCTGGGCGGGCTGGCCGGTGTGCCGCTGGGGGTCTGGCTGTTGCCGCGCATCCCGCTGGACCTGTTCAAACTGGCGGTAGTCGGGCTGATCCTGCTGAACCTTGCTTTTGTCACCGCCCTGCGCGGGCGCATCCACCTGCCCGCCGCTTATGAAAAAGCCGCCCCCCTGACCGGGTTTCTGGGCGGGTTGTTTGGCGGGCTGAACGGGCTTTCGGGTATTGCCCTGACCATCTGGGCGGGGTTGTTTGGCTGGTCCAAACAGGAAAAGCGCGGGGTTTTTCAAGGGTATAACCTGACTATGGCCCTGATAACCCTTGGCTTTTTCTATTTCAAAGGCCTGCTGGACGCGGCTTTTGTGCAAAATTCCCTGATCGTGATACCCGTCGCCCTGCTCAGCGCCTATGGCGGGGTGCGGGTTTTCGAGAGGCTGGCGGATAAAAACTTTGCCATTATCATCAACCTGTTAATGCTTTTCTCCGCCCTCAACCTGTTGGCCAGCGTGTATTTTTGACGCGTTTGGGCTATGATCCGATGATCCGGAAAATTTTCCTGCATCCGGTTTAACGCGACTTCAAACAGACTACATTAGGGTCCTGACCCTAGCACAGACGGCAATTTTGCCTGCCTGAACAATGGAGACCAAATTGACTATTTATCTGAACACGACAGCCCCCGATTTCACTGTAGACACCACCAAAGGCGAAATCAGCCTGCATGAATGGGCCGGTGATTCCTGGGTGTTTTTCTTTAGCCATCCGGCCGATTTCACCCCGATCTGTACAACGGAAATGGGGATGACAGCAAAACACGCGGCCGATTTTGCGGCGCGGAATGTGAAACCGCTGGGGCTTTCAACCGATACGGTGAAAGAGCATCTTGAGTGGATTTCGGACGTGAATGAAACCCAGAATACAACGGTTGATTTTCCGATTGTTGCCGACCCGGACCTGCGGATTGCCAAACTCTACGAAATGATTCACCCTGATGCCTCTGATACGCAAGCGGTCCGCTCTGTGTTTATTATCGACCCCGATAAAAAGGTCCGCCTGACAATGACCTATCCGATGAATGTGGGCCGGAATTTTGACGAGATTCTGCGCGTGATCGACGCTTTGCAAACCGCTGACGAAAAATCGGTGGCCCTGCCG
>JALWOO010000693.1 GCA_027083485.1 Amylibacter sp.
CTTGTTTGTCTTCTAGTTTACTTGCAGGTACTGAATATTTTTTCCAGTTTGATATTGCAGCAGCGGCAGGTAGTCCTACTAGTCAATTCTCCGGAATGACTAGTGATTTGACCTATACAATTGTTCTTTATGGCACTACATCTTGTCCCGTTCCTCAATATACGGGTACAGGGTGTCCAACACCCGCAGATGGGTGGCAACAAATTGCGTCAGCAACCATTACCGTTTCAGCTACAGAATGGACAACTCATACAATTACATTCACTCCTTCTTCTAATTTTACAGGGATTGCTTTCGGAAGCGATTGTACAGTTGCTTCAGGGGGGATGTGTTCAGGAGGGTTTTGTTATAATAATTATTATTTTGATAATGTCATTATTAACCGAAACGATTTATACCCTCAAGTAACCGCAGGAGTTGATGTAACAAATGACTGCTATACTCCAACAAATGTATTAAATACCTCTATTCAAGGAGGAACACCTGCTTATTCTTACAGTTGGTCACCTTCAACAGGGTTAGATAATGCATCATCTTCTTCGCCTACGGCTAATCCTTCAAGTTCAACAGAGTATATTGTAACAATAACAGATGGAAATGGATGTGAAGATAAAGACACAATACAAGTCACAGTTGATAAAACGCCACCACCAGCAAATGCAGGACCAGATAAAAGCCTTGATTGTTCAAATCCTTCTGAGATTTTGAATGGTTCAGGAGGCGTAACCTATTCATGGACACCTTCAACAGGGTTAAGTTCTACAACTGTGGCAAATCCAACAGCGTCACCAACCTCGACAACTACTTACATCATGACCGCTATAGGAGCCAATGGATGTACAAATACAGATACTGTAATTGTCAATGTAGATATCGATTTACCCACCGTTAGCACAGGTCCAGATGTAACTACGAGCTGTTCAGTTCCCGATGCTCAGTTACAAGCCAGCGGAGGAGTCAGTTATAGTTGGTCTCCAGATTTTGCCTTGAGTAATGCGAATATTGCTAACCCGACTGCAAGACCACCTTACACAACTACCTATATTGTAACAGTAACAGGGGCAAATGGTTGTGAAGCAACAGGTTCTACAACGGTAATTATTAACGATGTTACACCTTTAGCAATAGCAGGTTCAGACATTAACATTTGTGGTGGTTCATATTCGACAACATTGAATGCTGATACTTCTGTGAATTTGCCCACAGATAATTTTTTGTGGACTTTAGATGTCAATTATCCCTATGGTCCTAATCCTAATAATGTAGTAATAACAGATGTAACAAATCCAAACTCAGCAATTTCTGGATTTCAAGAAGGTATTTATCGGCTTTTTTGGACGGTAACCAATCCTACAAGTCCTTGTCCGCCCGATACAGATACGCTATTGATAAAAGTATTTGATCCACCTTCAAGTTCTGCAGGAACGGATACAAGTTTGTGTAGTATATACGAAGTGGATTTAAACGCTGAAGATACAGATACAATTGGAAGTGCAGTAGGAACTTGGTATTTAGACCCATCAAATCAAAATCCTTCACCTGTAACTTTTGCAGATGTACACGACCCTAATACACATATCTCAAATTTACAGGAAGGAACTTATAGACTGATTTGGAAAGTAAGCAATGGAAATTGTTCGGCTGCGAGAGATACAGTGTTAGTGCATATCTACGACCAGCCAGTTTCTAACGCAGGGAACGATATTGATTTATGTGCTTTGTATTCAACTTCTTTAGCTGCAACAGTACCTGTTGGAACTTCAACGGGAGTATGGTCAGAACCAAACAATCTACCAAATCCTTCTACTGTTAACTTTTCAGGGGTAAACATGCCAGCTACAACTGTTTCCAATTTAATAGAAGGAACATATAATTTTGTATGGACAGTAAGCAATGGTACCTGCCCAGATTCTACCGATACGGTAAAGGTAAATGTTTATGATATGCCAGTGTCAGATGCAGGAGCAGATGTTAGCGTATGTGGAGTAGATTCTTTATATTTAGATACATTAAATTTCTTACAAGCCAATTTGCCTGCTGGTACAGCAACAGGATTATGGACAGTTGACCCAACATTTGCAAATGCCTCAACAACAATACAATTTATTTATCCAGACAGTAACTTAACACCCGTTACTCATTTGCTAGAAGGGCAACAGCAATTTGTTTGGACAGTAAGCAATGGAACTTGTCCCGATGCAACCGATACGGTTTTAGTTTCAGCTTATGACCGGCCTCTTCCTTCTGCAGGAGAAGATCAATCTTTGTGTGCGACTTACACCGTACAAATGACAGCAAACCCACCCACTGGTTTGGCTACAGGAGTATGGAGTGAAGATACAAATTTCCCAAACCCAAGTACCATAGCGTTTGATGATCCAACAGTTGCTACGACAAATACAACAGGTTACATCGAAGGAACTTATCAATTAATTTGGACCCTTTCAAATGGGAATTGTTCACCAGTAGGAGATACAGTTGTAATAAAAATATACGACACTCCTGTTGCCAATGCAGGAGCTGATATAGAATTATGTGCAACCTATTCAACACCTTTAGATGCACTTCCTCCAGTAGGAACAGCTACGGGAGTTTGGACGGAAGATTTGAATTTTGGTAATCCATCAACAGTTGTTTTCACAGATAGCTCTCTTTATAATACATCAACTACAAATTATATAGAAGGAAGTTATCAATTTATATGGACAGTTTCTAACGGTGTTTGTGCAGACAGTGTTGACACTGTAAAAGTTTCTATTTACGATATGCCTGTAGCAAACGCAGGCTTTGACCAATATATATGTGATACAGATACAGTTCAAATGGATGGGCACGGAGCTGTTGGAACAGCAACAGGACATTGGGAACTAGACCCTAACTATACCTACCCAAGTATCCCTTTGTTCAGGGACGAAACCGATTCCAATACATGGGTAGATGGATTAATGGTTGGTAATTTTGAAATGGTTTGGATAGTCGAGAACGGCGTATGTCCAGCCGACACCGATAGAGTAGAAGTAATAGATCAAGAAAAACCTGTAGCACTAGCTCAATACCCGTTAGAAGTTTGCGACAACAAATGTTTTGAGGTTGCTAGTCTTTCTACCACACCACCCAATACTATTTTAGGATTATACTGGGAATTAGATGGAGTTTCATCCAATGATAGCCTACATGAATTTTGCTTATATAACGTAGGAAATTTCCCTATTAAGTTGGTAGTAATAGCTTCAAACGGATGCAAAGATAGCTTAGTCAATAATCTACCGATAGAAGTTCATCCTTCACCAACTGCAGGATTTGAATTGTCTTATGATACCGATACATTGATAGAGTTACAACGCGTAGATGTAATAGATTTATCTTCAAGTGATGTAGTTGATTATATGTACGATATGGGAACAGGAGATACGATAACAGGAGAAGCCGAATTTATCTATTTCTTCCAGAATTATGGTGATTACACCGTAACCCAATGGGTAGAAAATCAATATGGATGTAGAGATTCTATACAAGAATTACAACGAGTAGAAA
>JALWOO010000694.1 GCA_027083485.1 Amylibacter sp.
GGCAAGATCAGCCTACAGGAGGCCAGACGGCGGCTGGACCGGTATTACCATCCCTATCACCGGCAACTGCAAGAACTTCTGGAGACATCGCGCCGCGCTTTTGGTCAGGTGCTGCTGGTGGATTGTCATTCCATGCCCCATGAATCGCTGGTGAATTGCCACCGTGTTAGCGGCAAGACGCCTGAAGTGGTGTTGGGGGACCGGTTCGGTTCGGCTTGCGGGGGCGAGCTGATGGCGCAGGTAGAAGCAATTTTTCAGGGGGCCGGGTTTGAGACCGCCCGCAACACACCTTTTGCCGGGGCCTATATTGCGCAGCACTACGGGCGGCCCGGGTCCGGTCAGCATGTGGTGCAGATCGAAATCGACCGAAGCCTGTATATGGATGAGGTGACCATCACCCGAAAACCGGAGTTTGATCTGTTGCGCCAGCGTTTGGCGGGGGTGATCGGGCAGATTAGCGATCTGGGGCGCTGGCCGATGCAGGTGGCGGCGCAATAAGAGGGGACATGCTCTAACGGCGCGGTGTTTGTAAGGGGGGATGCCTCCGGCGGGGATATTTGGGCGAATTCGAAGAAGAAGGGGTTATCGCAGGGAGCGGCCTTTGATGATGGCGTCTTTGCCGAATCGGGCGCGGATTTTATCGGCGGCGCGTTCGGCCTTGGCGCGCATTTTGGCGTCTTGTTCCAGAAGGTCCATGAACTGGTCGGCCCCTTCGGGCGGTTCCAGATGGCTGATGCCGACCCCGATCAGGCGAAAGGGGGCTTTGCTCATGGTGGCGGCCAGCAAGGGGCGGGCGGCGCTGTAGATGCGATCGGCAATCTGGGTGGGTTCGCGCAGGGAAACGCGGCGGGTCAGGGATTGGTGGTTGGCCTGTTTCAGTTTCAGCGTGACCACACGACCGGCCCAGCCTTTGGTCTTGGCGCGCTCTGAGACCTGTTCGGACAGGCGCCAGATATAGCCGTCCAGTTTTTCGATGTCGGAAATGTCGCTGTTGAAAGTGGTCTCTTTGGAGATGCTCTTGACCGGATCATGGCCGGAAATGCGGCGCGCGTCCTGACCGCGACACAGATGCCAGAGCCGATCCCCCATCACGCCGTAACGATCATTCAGGTCCTTGCGGTTGCGCCGGCGCAGGTCGGCGATTTTGCGGATGCCGTCATTTGCCAGTTTTGCTTGCAGGGCTTTGCCCACGCCCCAGATTTTCTTGACCGGCAAATCGGAGAGATAGTCCAAGGTTTCACCTTGGCCAATTACTGAAAAGCCGCGCGGTTTGTCCATGTCTGAGGCCAGCTTGGCAAGGAATTTATTGTGGGACAGGCCGATAGAGCCGCTGATGCCCAATTCGTCCTCCATGCGTTTGACCAGCCGTGCCAGCACGATTGCCGGCGGTGCGCCGTGCAGTTTTTCGGTGCCGGTCAGATCGAGGAAGGCCTCGTCAAGGGATAGGGGTTCTATGGCGGGGGTCAGGGCCTCCATCATGGCGCGGATGGCGCGGGAGACCTCTACATAGACCGACATGCGGGGCGGTACGATCACAGCATCTGGGCACAGGCGCTTGGCCTGAAACATCGGCATGGCGGAATGGACGCCGCTGATGCGGGCGATATAACAGCAGGTGGAGACCACGCCTCGGGTTTCCCCGCCGACGATCACCGGCCTGTCGCGCAATTCCGGATTGTCGCGTTTTTCCACCGAGGCATAGAAAGCATCGCAATCCATATGGGCGATGGAGAGGGAAAACAGTTCGTCATGCGCCAGCACACGCGGCGAGCCGCAGTGCGGGCAGCGCCGTGCGGGCGGGCATTCGGTCAGGCAGTCTCGGCAAAAGGCGGGCATGGGGGCAGTATTTCAGGAAAGCCCGGTTTTGGCCATTCTATTTTGGCAAGGTCGCCAGAATATCCATGGCTGCCTGATGCGGGTCGGCGGCGTTCAGGATCGGGCGGCCGACGACGATGTGGTCGGCTCCGTCGCCGATGGCGCTGGCGGGGGTGGCGATGCGTTTCTGATCGCCAAGCGCGGCACCGGCGGGGCGCACGCCGGGGGTGACGATCAGCTTGCCCCGGGCTTCGGGCAGGGCGCGGATCAAACCGGCCTCTTGGGGGGATGCGATGACCCCGTCAGCACCGGCCAGCAGGGCGCGCCGTGCCCGTTCCACCACGAGGGGCTGAATGTCGCCGGAACGGATCAGGCAATCGTCTAGATCGCCCCGATCCAGAGAGGTCAGGATGGTCACCGCCAGAATTTTCAGATTGCTGTCGCCACGTCCGGCAACTGCGGCACGCACCACATGCGGATCGCCATGGACGGTCAGGAAATCCAGATCATATTGTGCAATGCCGGCGACGGCCTTTTCAACGGTGGCCCCGATGTCGAAAAATTTCATGTCCAGAAAAATGCGCTTGCCGAATTCCTGTTTCAGCTCGTTGGCCAAGGCCAGCCCGCCGCCGGTCAGCATGCCCAGCCCGATTTTGTAAAAGGATACGGTATCGCCGAGCTGTTCGGCTATTTTCAGCGCGTCCAGCACGTTTGGCACATCAAGGGCTACGATCAGGCGGTCATCGGCAAGGGGCATGGGTTGTCTCCGGTTTGGCTGCGCGCGGTTTGTGGCATGGGGCGCGATTTGTCAATCTTTGCGCTGGCATGCCTGCCTGAATGCGCGGGATTGCAGAAAGGATTGCCACCACAGGCTGCCATATTCCGCGTTCATATGGGTGAAATCCGCCTTGCTATAGGGTTTGGCGGGGCGGTTTTTGCTTTCGCTCAGTGGCGGGGCATCGCGCAGGTATTTGCGGTTGGTGATCCCATTGGGCGTGATGGTTGCGGCAGGTTGCGGGATCAGGGTTGCCGCACGGGGGCGAAATATCTCCTGATTGCTCTGCTCTACAAACCGGGCATAAGCGCTGGCGGGCCAATCGGGGTTTTCGTGCCGGGCGTTTAACGGTTGCAAGCCGGCAAACACCGGTTTGTCGGTAATTCGCCGGATCTTTTTTACGGCGTGCAAAAGCTTGTGAGGCTGCCAGAATTCCTCTAGTGCAGCGGATTTATCGGGCAGGGCATCCCATACCGGCACGATTTCATTCATCCGTGAGCGGAAGCCGTAAAATAAAAACATATCGTATTTTTGCGGGTCGATTTTTTCGTGGCCGCCGGATGTATGGATCAGAATTCTTCGCAGTTCATCTGTCGGGGCGGTCAGGCAGCCGCGGTGTACCTTCAGGCGGTGGGTCATGTAGCGCGGGGCGGCGAAAAATGTTGTGGTGATATGGGGGAACCGGGCCTTGATCCGGCCTTCCCATGCCAGTTTCAAGGCGGGTAAATGTGAATTTCCTATCAAACAAAGGTGCATTGGGGTATCGTCAATCATGTTATGCCTTTGATGGTCTAAAAAGTTTGTGTCGCACCGTTTTTTTGCAGACTGAACCCTTGTAGCAGCCCAGTGCAATACCTATTTCCATACCACAAGGCTTGCACATGGACGTGCCTTTTCCGGGCGTTCAAATTTTTGGCAAGTGCTTATAAAGGAGAATAA
>JALWOO010000695.1 GCA_027083485.1 Amylibacter sp.
CAACCGACGCCCGCCCCAAGGCCCCGAATTCCTCTGTGACCGTCTGAACCGGATCGCCCTTGACCGCCAGACCGAAACAAACCCTCCCTTCGGGTTTATGCTCTGATCCACCGGGGCCGGCGATGCCTGTTATGCTGATCGCGATTTGCACCGGTGCCCGCGCCAAAGCGCCTGCCGCCATTTCCGCGGCCACAGGTTCGGACACGGCACCATGGGTTTTCAGGCTGTCCGCGCTGACCCCCAAGAGCGCCTCTTTGGCCTCGTTCGAGTAGGTCACAAATCCGCGTTCAAACACATCCGACGACCCCGCGATTTCGGTGAGCGCCGCGCTCAGCAGGCCGCCGGTGCAGCTCTCGGCAGTGCTGATCCGCCAGCCATTGGTGCGGCTGCTTTCCAACACCTGCGCCGCCAGAGCGGTGATTTCCGGATCAAAAATAGCCATGGGCGAATCCGGCAAGGATCGTGGTAAATGTGGCGGCATAAATCCCCGCAAGCACGTCATCGAACATAACTCCGAAAGGCGTGGATTTACGATCCGCCCAGCTCACCGGCCAGGGCTTCAGAATATCGAACAACCGGAACAGCACAAACCCGCCCAGCAATCCGGGCCATGGCAGGAAGGTGATATCCAGCTCTAAAAACCAGAGCGTGCCGGAGAGCGGAAACAGGGTGATCCACATGCCGACGACCTCGTCTATCACGATTTCGCCCGGGTCGTGATCATCCTTGCCGGCGGTTTCCTGCGCCGTGGCCCACCAGCCCAGAAAAAACGCCGCCAGCGTGGCAATGGCCAAAGCCGGAAAGCTGCCAAGCGCGTGCAGCAGCACCGCAAAGGGCAGGGCGGCGGCGGTTCCCCATGTGCCGGGGGCCGGACGCAAAAGCCCGCTGTAAAACCATGTTGCTATAAAACGGGTCATATTTTCACCAATGTTGCGGTTGCCAGTGCAGCGATGCCTTCGCCGCGACCGGTGAAACCGAGTTGTTCCGATGTGGTGGCCTTTACGTTGATCCGGTCCGGATCAAGGCCGGTGATGTTGGCCAAAGCCGCGCGCATGGCCTCTGTGTGGGGGCCGATTTTCGGGAATTCGCACACCAGCGTGCAATCCAGATGGGTAATGGTAAACCCGCGCAGAGTCGCACGCTCAACCGCTTTGCGCAGAAATATTTCGGACGCGGCCCCTTTCCATTGCGGATCCGACGGCGGAAACCACTGGCCGATGTCGCCCTCTGCCAAGGCCCCGAAAATCGCGTCTGTAATCGCGTGCATGCCCACATCTGCATCCGAATGCCCCACCAACCCGTGGCTGTGCGGGATGCTGATGCCGTTCAATGTGACCTGATCGCCGGGACCGAATTTATGCACATCAAATCCGTTGCCGGTGCGAATATCCATGTTTTGCCTCATCAGTTTTTCCGCCAGCATGAAATCCGCTGCACGTGTAATTTTCAGATTGTTTTCATCGCCCATGACAATTTCCACAGGGATACCCGCCGCGCGCGCCACCGCCACATCATCGGCCAGCGGTTCATCACATTTCGCATGGGCGGCGCGGATCAGGGGCAGGTCAAAGGCCTGCGGGGTCTGGGCGCGCCACAGGTTTTCGCGCGACACGGCCCGTTCGGCAGTATCATCCGCCCCGAACCAGAGCGCGTCATTCACCGGCACCGCCAGAAACGCGGCCTTGGCGGTTTGCATCCGCGCAATCAGGCGCGCCAGTGCCTCGCGCGACAAAAGCGGGCGCGCGCCGTCGTGGATCAGCACCACATCGCCCTGACAGGCCGCCAATCCGTTGGCTACGGATTGCGCGCGGCTCTCCCCACCCATAACCGGCGGCTGCAGGCGCGGATCCGTTAGCGGCTGCACCGCGTCCTGATATAGGGCCAAATCGTCGGGATGGATCACCACGCGCAGCGCCGTCACATCCGCATCCGCCAGCAAGGCGCGCAGGGTGTGGCGCAACAATGGCGCGCCCTGCAAGGGGCGGTATTGCTTGGGCAGGCCGCCTCCGGCACGGGTGCCACGACCGGCGGCAACAACAAGAGCAGTGATTTGCATGGTGGTTCCTTTTCGTCCCCGCCTTTTACGCGCTGCCCCAGCCTAGGGCAAGCATGCCTGAAATTCCCCTGTACGCTTTGCCGCATGCAAAGCATCTTTCCTGCGCGCGCTTCCTGTGGTCTAAAGAGGCGATAAAGCAACAAACGGGCAGAGCATGGCACGCAGGCCAACATTAAAAGACGTGGCGGAACTGGCCGGAGTCAGTGAAATGACCGCAAGCCGGGTTTTGCGCGGCAAGGGGGAAGCCTCTATTGGCACGCGCGACCGGGTTCACAAGGCTGCCGCCGAAGTGGGCTATGTGCCCAACCGCATTGCCGGATCGCTGTCGTCGCGATCGGTTAATCTGGTGGGGGTGGTTATTCCCTCCATTTCCAGTTTCGTTTTTGCCGAGGTTCTGACCGGCATTTCCCAGGTCTTGAAATCCACGCCCTTGCAGCCGGTTTTCGGGGTTTCCGATTACGATCTGGACACCGAAGAAAAGGTCATCCGCGAAATGCTGAGCTGGCAGCCCAAGGGGCTGGTGGTGGCGGGGCTGGAACACACCGATGCGGCGCGCAAGATGATGGCGAACGCGGGGATTCCGATTGTCGAGATCATGGATCTGGACGGGGAGCCGGTGGATATGAATGTGGGCCTGTCGCATTTTCGCGCTGGCTATGAAACCGGCCGCGAGATCCTGAAACGGGGGTATAGCAGGCTCGGGTTTATCGGCACAAAAATGCCGCTGGATTTTCGCGCAGCCAAACGTTTTGACGGTTTTGTCAAAGCCTTGGATGAATCCGGCGTCCGCTTGCAGGATATCGAAAAATATTCCGGCTCTTCCTCTGTGCTGCTGGGGCGCCAGTTGACGGGGCAGATGCTGGAGCGCAGTCCGGATCTGGATGTGATCTATTATTCCTCCGACACCATGTCCTGTGGCGGGTTGATGCATTGCATTATGAATAATATTTCCGTGCCCGATCAATTGGCGCTGGCCGGATTTAACGGGCTTGATCTGCGCTATGGCATGCCGAAATTGACCGCCACCATGAACGCCTACCGGTTTGAAATCGGCAAAAAGGCGGCATCGCTGATTCTGGAACACATGACGCCGGATTACTCCCCTGTGCGTCAGGTGGTGGAATATACGCCGGATCTGGAGATTGGCGACACCTTATAGCCACTTGTTATAGCCACTTGGTCGCAATCGGGTTATTCCGCTTGCCTTTCCCTGCAAATGCCTAAAAAATGTGCAGCATGACACTTGTGATTGGAAATCAGGCAATAGAGCCGCCGGTTTTGCTGGCACCGCTGGCGGGGATTACGGATTTGCCGTTCCGTAAACTGGTGGCCTCTTTCGGGGCCGGTCTGGTGGTGTCCGAAATGGTGGCCAGCCGCGAGCTGGTCTATGCCAAGCATAAAACGGGAACACAGGCCAAGGCACGGGCCGAATTGGGCCTGGAGACGGAAAATACCGCCGTACAAAT
>JALWOO010000696.1 GCA_027083485.1 Amylibacter sp.
GCAAGTCAAATATACAGCGTATATATAAGTCAGCCCAACCAAAGGAAACTGCCATGTCCCGCGCCGAAAAGATTTCAACCCTGTGGATTGTGGTTATGTTCAACATGGGTTTTGCCGATATCCTGTCTTTCATGTTTCCGGATTTTTTGGCGCAGATCATGACCGGAACCGTGGATGGCGTGACCATCACACCGGCATTTTTGCTGCTGGCGGCGGTGTTTGTGGAGCTGGCAATCGTGATGATCTATCTGACCAAGGCGCTTGCCCCGCCCATCAGCCGCAAGCTGAACATCGCGGCGGCGGCGCTGACCATCCCGTTTGTGATCGGTGGCGGTTCCCTGACCCCGCATTACATATTCTTTGCGTCAATCGAGGTCATCGCCTTGATCTATATCGGCGAACTGGCCTGGCGCTGGCGTGCGACTTAAACGGTTGTCATGCCTTTGGCGCTCATACTCGGGCCGAACTCCGTTACTGTGTAGCGGGCGACGCCGTGCTGGTGAAAGGGATCGTTTTCCAGCAAGGTTTCAACAGCTTCACGGCTTGGCGCTGTTGCGAGGATAACGCCACCGGTGCGCGGTACCTTGGCACCGGAGGCCAGAAACAACCCTTTGGCATAATTCGCTTCCAGAAACAGGATATGGGCGTCTATGAGCGGGTCGATTTCGTCAAACGGGCGGATGTAATGCAGATCAACCACAAACAGGTTTTGCCCTGCCGGAACCAGAGGATTGTTTGCCAAAGCTCTAATCCCCCAGTTTCGCGTGGACTTCGTCCAGATCCACTTCGGCGATCGGGGCTTTGCGGCTTGGATCCTGCGCATCGTATTTGAACAGCACGAAATCCTTTTTATAGATTTCATAGACCAGATGCATGGACAGATCGTCGAAATAATCCTCGATCGGGTGCGCGCGTTTGGGGCCGTGGCCTTCGCTTTCGTTAAAGCGGGGCATGTTGTCGATGTCGACCTCGTGCTTGACCTCGATGTTTTTCAACACCTCTTTCATGCCTTCCTGAAAATTCTCGGTGCTGATGATCTGGTCATAGCGCCCGCCATTGACCACAAGGGTCGAGGCATGGCCGGAAACGGCGGACCAGTGGATATCAGGATCCATGGGTCGGCGGAATTTGATGGTGTCGCGCGCAAACAGCAAAAACCGGCGGAAAGAGGCGATCTGGTCGAAATCGCCCTCAACCTCTACGCCGTATTTCCGCATCAGATTTGGCACCAGATTGCCGCGATACCGCTTGCCGTTGCGCTGAATGCCGCAAATCTTGTCAAAGAAGGACGACAACACCCGCGTGTAGGGGTTGCGCACACAGGTAAAGGTATAGGTGTCCTGTGATTGCGCCCGTTCGGTGATCGGTTGCTGGCTGTATTCCTGGTTCCATTTATGCAGTCCGGCGGTGCTGTCGTGAATGTCGCCGTCAAAAAACCGGCCATGGTCCGAGTAAAACATGATTTGCCCGATGGTAGAACAAGCGCATTTTGGAATAACCCGATAAAGAACGCTTTCGCTTTCGGTCATCCATGTGCCGGGAAATCCCATTTTACTTCCTCCTGAGCAGGCCGCTTTTCAGTGCCGTTATGGTTGTTGTTTCTGATCTATCTATTTGTGTCCGCCCTGCCAAGAAAAACTGTTTCGCGTGGAGCGGATAAAGGATAAACTGTGACAAAGAACAAAGGCAGAGCAGCAAGCCATGGCAAAAATTGCCTATATCCTCTTGTGTCACAAAGACCCCGAAGCGGTCATTCGTCAAGCCGAGGGCCTGACGGCGGCGGGCGATTGTATCTCCATCCATTTTGATGCCAGTGCCAATGCGGCGGATTACACACAAATTCGCGAAGCTTTGCAGGACAATGCCAATGTGTGTTTCGCCAGGCGGGTGAAATGTGGCTGGGGGGAATGGTCGCTGGTGCAAGGCTCGCTGAATGCGATGATCGCCGCAGAATCCGCCTTTCCGGATGCGACCCATTTCTACATGGTATCCGGCGATTGCATGGCGGTCAAACCTGCCAGCTATGCACACCGGTTTCTGGATGACTGCGATCAGGATTTCATCGAACACAACGATTTTTTTGAATCCGACTGGATCAAAACCGGCATGAAAGAGGATCGTTTGTTTTACCGTCACTGGTTCAACGAGCGAACCCACAAGACCCTGTTTTATAATTCCTACCGTTTGCAAAAGGCGCTAAAGCTCAGCCGCCCGATCCCCAAGGATCTGGACATGAAAATCGGGTCGCAATGGTGGTGCCTGCGTCGGCGCACGGTTGAAAGAATTCTGGAATTTGTTGCCAAACGCAAGGATATCGTGCGGTTTTTCAAGACCACATGGATTCCGGATGAAACCTTTTTCCAGACGCTGGTTTTGCATCTTGTGCCCAAAGCCGAAGTGGTCAACCGCACGCTGACGTTTTTGATTTTCTCCGATTACGGCATGCCGGCGACGTTTTTCAACGATCAGTATGAATTCCTGCTGGCACAGGATTCCCTGTTTGCCCGCAAGATTTCGTCCCATGCCCACGAGCTGAAGGACAAGCTCTCGACGCTGTATGCGGGCGGGGATGTGGAGTTGAACATCACCGACGAGGGGCGCACGCTCTATAGTTTTCTGACCACGCGGGGCCGCCATGGCCGCCGGTTTGCGGATCGGTTCTGGGAACGCGAAGCCAGCGTCGGGCGGGAACGTGAAGTGCTGATTCTGGTGTGCAAGAAATGGCACGTGGCCAAGCGTTTTGTGGATGCGGCAGAACAGGTTACCGGCATAAACGGGCTGGCCTATCTGTTTGACGAGGGCGAGACCCCCTTGCCGCATCTTGGCGGCATTGAAAACAGCCTGACCAAGCGCAGCCGGCATCGGCGCGCGGTGATGCGGTTGTTGTTCGAGCATTACAACAAGGATCGCTTGATGATCTGTGTGGACCCGGCAAATATTGATTTGCTGGATGATTTCAACGCCGATCGCTGTTCTGTTCGGGTGCTGGATCTGGCCTGTAGCTTCACCGATGATTATCTGGTCGGCCATGCGGTGCGCACCGGTCTGGCCGGCGAAAACAGTTCTGCCGATACGCTGAAGCGGATTGTGCCGACGATCAAGATGGATTTCAAATTCGAGAGCAACCGCCTGCGGGACCGGAATTTCCCGCATTTCTTTGCGATTTGGGATCGAAATACGCCAGAGGAAAACACCCGCCAGATCGCCGAATTCCTTAAGATTCCGGACGATCAGGCCTATCAGATTGCCGCGACCCCGTATCTTTTTGCCGACTGAGGACACTATGAGCTATACCTACGACCCCGAGAATATTTTCGCCAAAATCCTGCGGGGGGAAATCCCCAATGATACGGTGCTGGAATCCGAACATGCCTTGGCGTTTCGCGATATCATGCCGCAAGCGCCGGTGCATGTGTTGGTGATCCCCAAAGGGCCTTATGTGAATTACGACCATTTCGCCCAGGAGGCAACGGATGCGGAAATCATCGGTTTTAACCGGATGATCGGGCAGGTCTGTAA
>JALWOO010000697.1 GCA_027083485.1 Amylibacter sp.
ACCTTTCCCTATGCCGGTGACCCGACCGATGTCTATACCATCGCCACGGACGCAGGCGAAGGTTATGTGGATCAGGGCACCGGTGAAATGCTGGCATGGCAGGCCGCAGGCCCTTGGCAGCAAGTGTTTGAATTCATTTACATGTTGCACACCGGTCAAGGCGCATGGGCGCTTGGGTTGATCCTGGGCCTGATGGTTCTGGGCGTGCCTGTAATGGCCGTAACCGGCTTGATCCTCTGGTGGGCTGCCCGCCGTTCCCGTCCCAAAATGCCCAAAAGCGTCGCCGCAAACAAGGCCGATACAGTTATTCTGGTCGGCTCCGAAGGCGGCAGCACCTGGGGCTTTGCGGCCACGCTGCAAAAAGCCTTGATGGCTCAGGGGCAGGCAATTCACACCACGGCAATGTCCCGCTTTGATCCGGCAAAATACACAGGGGCAAAACAGGTTATTGTATTGGCTGCCACATTTGGCGATGGCGCGGCTCCGGCCTCGGCCAAAGGGTTTCTGGATACGCTTGGCCGTATGAAAACCCCGCCCAAAGCAAAACTGGCCGTGCTTGGCTTTGGCGACCGCCAATTCCCCGCCTATTGCGCCTTTGCCAAGCAGGTGGTGGAACAGGCCACCGCAAAAGGCTGGGAGCCGTTCATGCCGATGGATACGGTGGATCAGCAGTCCCCGCAGGATTTTGCACGCTGGGGCGTTGCTCTGGGGGGCGAGCTGGGGTTTGATCTGGAACTGGTGCATGAACCGACGCCACCGGCAACCCGCCAGCTGACTCTGGTTTCGCAACGGGAATACGGTCAGGAAGTACAGGCCCCTACCGCTATTTTACGCTTTGCCATTCCCAAAAGCAGCCTGCTGGACCGTCTGCGGGGCCGCGGTTGGAAACGGTTTCAGGCCGGTGATCTGCTGGGGGTTTTGCCTCAAGGCTCCAATGTTGCACGGCTCTATTCGCTGGCCAGCGGCACCCGTGACGGTTTCATCGAGATTTGCGTCAAGAAACATGCCCATGGTTTGTGTTCGGGCCAATTGCTGGATCTGGAAATCGGGGAGAGCATCACCGCCTTCACCCGCCCGAATCCGGATTTCCGCCCTGCCAAAAACAACAAGCCGGTAATTTTGATCGGGGCCGGAACCGGCATCGGCCCCTTGGCCGGATTTGCCCGCGCCAACAACAAACAACGCCCGATGCACCTGTATTTCGGCATTCGCCACGAAGCATCCGATCTGTTTTACGGCGAGGAAATGCCCGGCTGGCAGGAAAACGGCCAGCTGGAGACCATCAACATCGCTTGTTCACGCACCCAGCAACGGGCCTATGTACAGGACATCCTGCGCCGTGACGGTGCCAAAATTGCCGCCCTGATCGAGGATGGCGCACAGGTTCTTGTTTGCGGTGGTCGTGAAATGGCTGCCGGTGTGGCACAAGCCCTGCATGATGTGTTAACCCCGCGCGGGTTGTGCCCGATCCGATTGAAATCCGAAGGAAGATATGCCGAAGATGTCTATTGATAAACTGACCCCGATCAAAATGGCCGGCCCTGTAATGGGCACCCGCTGGCAGGCCGAGCTTGGCCTGCCAGCGGGCGTTGAGCCACAAGCGGTACAATCCGAATTGGCCGCAGCCGTGGCGCAGGTAGACCGGCAAATGTCCACCTGGAAGCCAGACAGCGACCTCATGCGCCTGAATCGGGCACCGGTCGGGGAGTGGATGGAAATTCCGCCTGCGTTGATGCAGGTGCTGGAGCGCGGGCTGGAAATCGGTCGGGCCTCTGGCGGGGCCTTTGACATCGGTTTAGGCGATCTGGTTCAGGCCTGGGGCTTTGGCGAGGAAGCCCCCGACGAAACAGCCATTCGGGCCAATCTTGGCCAATCCCGTCAGGCCACACATGATATTCTGGAACTGGACACAACCGGCCTGCGCGCCCGCAAACAGGCTCCGCTGGCGCTGGATCTCTCCGGTATTGCCAAGGGGTTTGCGGTTGACCGGATGATGCAGGTTTGCGAGGCCTTTGCCATTCCGTCCGCCCTTGTTGCGCTGGACGGGGAATTGCGCAGCAAAGGCCGGCAACCGGATAACACCCCTTGGAGTGTGGCCATTGAAAAGCCCGATTACGATGCCCGCCTGCCCCTGTCGATGCTGGATTTACAAGATGCGGCTGTGGCCACTTCCGGTGACTATCGGCACTGGATCGAGGTCAGCCAAACACGGTTTTCCCACACCATGGACCGGCGCATGGGCGGGCCAACGCAACCGGGAATTGCCGCAGTGACCGTGGTTGCCGAGGATTGCATGACCGCCGATGCGATGGCCACGGCAATTCTGGTGCTGGGCGTTCAGGATGGCAGCGCCTTTGCCCAGCGTGAAAAGGTGAACTGCCTGATTCTGGAACGTGTCGGCCGCGATCTGCGCCAACACGGTGTCGGCCCTCTTTTCGAGGCCGGCACATAGCGGAGCAACGCCATCAAGCGTTTTGCGGTAAAATTGAATCACCTAACGCAGCCTGAAATCAGTATTTCAATGCGTTAGGTGATGCTTGGTGCCTTAAGCAATCTGTCGGTTTCGGCTCAAATCACCACCCCTCAACGGTCTGGCCCGGCGGCAACGCCGGGCCGCGCCTGACCCGTTGGCTGGCAGGTCTTTGCTTGCAAACACCGAGAAGCTTCCCCCCGGGAAGGCGCTTTTGCAACCTAGCAAATTTATCAGAGGTATCAAAAGGTTGCGTGGCCTTGCCAGACAACTACCGATACGATGCCTTCCCAAGGTCAGGCGCGGCCCTCATCGAAATTTACCAGTTTCGGCGCAACGGAATTATGAAGCGAACCTTGGTTTCAGGTAACAAGGGTCGGAACCTAATATTCCTGAGCCGTCAGAACCGTACCTTCGGAATTGCGGTATTTATTCCCCCCCAGATGTTCAAAACGGACACAGGTTCTGCCCTTTTTGGGACCGGAAGTCATATCCATACACAGACCGTTATCACTATACTCCCAAGTACCGCCTCCCGAAATCACAAAGGCTTTGAGCCGCACAGTGCCATCGGTGTTGTAACGCAAACGGACCTTCATACCCTTGCGTGATGCAATCAGGGTTTTGCCGATAATTTGTCGGGAAATCTGCTCTTTCGACATATTTTCAGCCATCGCCGGTGTCACGATAGCACTCAAAGAGGCCAAAATGGCGACGCCGGTTATCAATTTATACATGAGGGTTCCTTTTCTATCTGCGAAACAAGAATTGTTCGGGTATTTGCTTGAAATAAGTTATTGAACGATTACTTACAAGTATGTGATAGTATAAAACACAGGGCCGATCGCCCCGTAAGCAAATCATCGCCGAAACACCGCCAGCCAAAATCAGGCCCGTTAAAGCATGAAAGCGAGGTACACTATGAAGATCTCTTTTCTAGGCGCCGCCCGCCAAGTCACAGGCTCATGTTACCTGATCGATACCGGCTCAAGCCGTTTTCTGGTGGATTGCGGCATGGTTCAAGGCAACCGCAAAGCAATGGCCCAAA
>JALWOO010000698.1 GCA_027083485.1 Amylibacter sp.
GCCTACCACGCTCAAGGTGACGGCCCTGCGTCGTGAAACCGTGAATGTGGCAGCGCCCCCAAAAGGCGGAGAAGCGCAAGCGCCCCAAACCGTGACCACAGGTGAATTGCCGCCAGCCGGTGCCACACAGAAAACCGATACTGCCGAGCTGAAAAGCAAAGTGCTTGCCTCTGTGCAAAAGGCCGGTACGCAAAAATCCAGCGCCAAATCCAAGCTGGCCAAACCCTTCGTGCAAATCGGTTTCTTCAGCGTTCAGGCCAACGCCACCGCCAACGCCGCAAAAATGCGTCAGGCGGGCATTCCGGCCAAAGTTGTCACCTCCACCGCCAAGGGCAAGACCTTCTGGCGGGTATTGGCAGGGCCTGCGGCCTCTGCCTCGGAGCGTCGTCAATTGTTAAACATGGTGAAAAACCAGGGGTTCAGCGACGCCTATTTCGTTTCCAACTAATTCAGAAAAGCAGGGTTTCCTATGAAGGCGAAAAACAGGTTCGGTATTTGGGCGGCATTTATTCTGGCACCGATGCTTGCCATGACGCCCGCATCCGCCTTTGAAACCATTGCCCGCGCGGCGATGGTCATTGACCAGACAACCGGCACGGTATTGCTGGCCAAGAATGAAAATATGTCCCTGCCGCCGGCCTCCATGTCCAAGCTGATGACCCTGAACATGTTGTTCGAGGCCCTTCAGGACGGGCGGGTAACGCTGGATACGAAATTCACGGTCTCGGCCAAGGCTTCCAAAAAGGGCGGCTCGCGCATGTTTTTGCGCGAAGGCGAACGGGTCAGCATTGAAAACCTGATCAAGGGTATTATCGTTTTATCCGGCAATGATGCCTGTATTGTCGTGGCCGAAAACCTTGCCGGATCGGAAGAGGACTTTGCCCGCATTATGACCGCGCGCGCCAAGAAGCTCGGCATGAAAAATTCCACCTTTGGCAACGCCACCGGCTGGCCGGATCCAAATCAGCGCATGTCGGCGGCGGATCTGGTGTTTCTGGCCAACCGGATTATCACCCAGTTTCCGGAATTTTACGGCTATTTCTCGGTCAAATCCTTTAGCTGGGCCAAGATCGACCAAAACAACCGCAACCCGCTGCTCGGGCTGGTCGAGGGTGCCGACGGGCTGAAAACCGGCCACACACAAGAGGCCGGTTATGGTCTTGTCGGATCGGCAAAACAGGGCGATCGGCGGGTGGTTTTGATGATTACCGGCCTGAATTCCCCGCAGGAACGCGCACGCGAAGGCGAACGCCTGATGAATTGGGCCTTTCGCCAGTTTTCACAGGAAACCCTGATCAAAGCCCAAAAAAAAATACTGGAGGTGCCGGTTTGGCTCGGCCAGAAAGATAAAGTCGCTTTGGTAAGCCAGGCCGACATCGAGGCCCTCGTACCCTATCAAGGGCGCGACGATATCAAGCTGTCCGTAACCTATGACGAGCCGCTGAATGCCCCAATCAAGGCGGGAACAGAAATCGGTACATTATCCGTGGAAATCCCCGGGCTGAGCACGAAAACCTATCCTCTGGTCACCCGTGACGATGTGGCCGAAGCCGGCATCGCCAAAAAGCTTCTGGCCGCCTCCAACATTGCGTTCCGGACCCTTAACAAGATGATAACCGAGTAGACCATGGCGCAAAAAGGCCGATTTATCACCTTTGAAGGCATTGACGGCTGTGGCAAGTCAACGCAATCGCGTTTGATGTTCAAATTCCTGCGCGATAACGCCTTTCCGGTGCTGTGGACCCGCGAACCCGGCGGCTCTGACGGGGCCGAGCAAATCCGCAAGCTGCTGGTCGAAGGCGAACCCGGGCGCTGGTCGGCGGAAACCGAAATGCTGTTGTTCAATGCGGCGCGGCGCGACCATCTGGAACGCACCATTCTGCCAGCGCTGGAACGGGGTGAAACCGTGATTTGTGACCGTTTTGCCGATTCAACGCGGGTCTATCAGGGGGCCACGCGGCAGGATCTGCGGGCCACGGTGGATGCTTTGCATCAGCTGATGATCGGGGTGGAACCGGATTTGACCTTTGTGATCGACATGGAGCCGACCGCCGCCCTGTCGCGCGGTCTGGAGCGCAATTCCGGCGAGGACCGGTTCGAGGATTTCGGCCTGCCCTTTCAGGAAAAACTGCGCGCCGGTTTTCTGGCCCTGACACAGGAATTCCCCGACCGTTGCAAATTGATTGACGGCTCGGACACCCCCGCCGCCGTGCATGCGGATATCCGCGCCTTGCTGATGCCTTTGCTGACATGAGCGACGATTTTCCGGAACTCGATTGCGCCGAGGGTGCCCCGCATCCGCGCCACACCACGCAGTTGCTGGGCCAGTCCGCCGCCGAAACCGCCTTTCTGGAGGCTTACACCTCCGACAGGCTGCATCATGCCTGGCTGATTACCGGCCCGCGCGGTGTGGGCAAGGCCACGCTGGCCTGGCGCATCGCCCGTTTTATGGTGTCCCGCGAGGAAACCGATGGCGGCATGTTTGGCGCGCCACCACCGCCAACCAGCCTTGACGCCGACCTTGACCACCCCGTCGTGCGCCGTTCCATGGCACTGGCGGAGCCGCGTTTGCAACTGTGCCGGCGCGAATGGGACCCCAAAACCAAACGTCCGGCCCAGATGATCCGTGTGGACGAGGTGCGCAAGCTCAAGGGGTTTTTCGGCATGTCCGCCGCTGACGGGGGCTGGCGTGTGGCGATTGTGGATTCTGCCGATGAAATGAATGTTTCCGCCGCCAACGCCCTGTTGAAAATTCTGGAAGAACCGCCTGAAAAGGTGCTGTTGCTGCTGGTCAGCCATCAACCGGCCAAGCTGCTGCCCACCATCCGGTCACGCTGCCGCACGCTGCGCTGTCACCCCCTGTCCCCTGCGGATCAGGCGCAGGCCCTGGCGCAAGCCGGATTTGAGGCGGGCGAAAATCCCGAAGCCCTTGCGGTATTGTCTGACGGTTCCGTCGGGGAATCCGTGCGCCTGCTGAACGCGGACGGGGTGACGCTTTATGCCCGCCTTGTGGCGCTGGCGGCCACGGCCCCCGGGCTGGACCGCGAGGCCGCGCTGAACCTTGCCAATAAATGCAGCGGGCGCGATGCGGCGGCGTTTTACGATATGACCGTACATCTGGTGTCCCTGCTGTTGGCGCGGCTGGCCCGTTTCGGGGCAATGCAGCCGCAAAACTGGGCAGAGGCCGCCCCGCGTGAAGCGCAAATTCTGGCAAAACTGGCCCCTGATGCCGGTGCCGCGCGCAAATGGGCCAATCTTGCGCAGGATTTGACCGCCCGCGTCACCCACGCGCGCGCGGTAAACCTTGACCCTTCCGGTGTGATCCTTGATATGTTGCTGCAACTGGATGAAACCGCGCGCAAGTGAATACCTGACCATGCCCCAAATTACCGACAGCCATTGCCACCTTGATTTCCCCGATTTCGAGGGCGAAATCCCTGCCCTGCTGGAGCGCGCCGCACAGGCTGGCGTGCATCGCATGGTCACCATCTGCACCAAGCTAAAGAACGAACCAACAG
>JALWOO010000699.1 GCA_027083485.1 Amylibacter sp.
GCGTAATCTTCGACGTGGCTTTTGCCTTCGTTTGCTATTGCACTTGTCCCGCCAAAGGCCAGGCCGAATGCAACGAGTGCTGAAAGAATACTCTTTTTCATGATCGAGTTCCTATCTTTCTTATTCAGCCGGGGTCGACGCAGAAGCGTCTTTCGGCGGATAATGTGAATCGAAGTCTTCTTCGATGGTTTTTGGTGGTGTCAGCGGTTTCTCCAACACACCCAGCAGCGGCAGGATGACGAGGAAATAGCCAAACCAGTAGAAAGCTGCATAGAGCGACCAAGTAGAATATGGTGCTTGTGCAGGCATCGCCCCGAGCCACATCAGGAACATGAAATCGGCGGCCAAAATCCAGAAGAACCATTTGAACATCGGACGGTATTTGCCCGAGCGTACCGAAGATGTGTCCAGCCAGGGCACAACGGCCATAACCGCAATCGCCCCGAACATGGCCAGCACGCCAAAGAACTTTGCGTCGATAATGCCACCGGTCACAAAACCGGCGATTTTCACGATCATCACGTCAGCGGTAAAGGCCCGCAGGATTGCATAGAATGGCAAGAAGTACCACTCCGGCACAATATGCGCAGGTGTTTGCAACGGGTTGGCCATTTTGTAGTTATCCGGATCGCCAAGGAAGTTCGGCATAAAGCCGACAAAGGCGGTAAAGATAATCAGGATAACAACCAGCGCCAGCAGGTCTTTGATCACATAGTAAGGCCAGAAAGGAACGGTGTCTTTCTTGGCCTCTTCTTTGGAGCCGCGACGCACCTCAACACCGGAAGGGTTGGAGTTGCCTGTGGTGTGGAAAGCCCAGATGTGAACGGCGACCAGAGCCGCAATCACGAAAGGCAACAGGTAATGCAGCGAGAAGAAACGGTTCAGTGTGGCGTTATCCACAGCAGGCCCGCCCAGCAGCCATGTTTGAATGGCTTCGCCGATGCCCGGGATCGCGCCAAACAGGCCGGTGATCACGGTTGCACCCCAGAAAGACATCTGACCCCATGGCAGCACATAACCCATAAAGGCGGTGCCCATCATGCACAGATAGATAATCATGCCGATGATCCATGTGATCTCGCGTGGGGCCTTGTAGGACCCATAGTAGAGACCGCGGAAGATGTGCAGGTAAACAGCGGCAAAAAACAGCGCCGCGCCGTTTGCGTGAACATAACGGATGGCCCAGCCGCCATTCACATCGCGCATGATATGTTCAACGGAGTCAAACGCCATGCTGACATGCGGTGTGTAATGCATTGCCAGAATGATGCCGGTAACGATTTGCAGAACCAGACAGAAGGCAAGGACAATGCCCCAGATCCACATCCAGTTCAGGTTTTTCGGTGTCGGGATCATAATCGTCCCGTAAATCAAGCCAACGATGGGCAGACGTTCGTCCAGCCATTTTTCAAAATTGGATTTTGGCTCGTAGTGATCGTGTGGTATTCCTGACATGATCTCTCCCCTAACCCAGCTTCACGACGGTACCGTTCATAGCGGCAACCGGTACTGGTAGATTTCGTGGTGCCGGACCCTTGCGGATACGACCGGCGGAATCGTAATGCGACCCGTGACAAGGGCAGAACCAGCCGCCAAAATCACCGGCGCGGTCACCCAACGGGACACAGCCAAGGTGCGTACAAACGCCCATCATTACCAACCATTCACCGTTCTCGTCCATGGCGCGGTTGGCATCCGTGGCTTCGCCCGGCTTGTTGGCGTTGCGGCTGTCGGTATCACGCAAATCGGTCAGCGGAATCGAGCGCGCCAATTCAATGTCTTCCGGCGAACGGTGACGGATAAAGACCGGCTTGCCGCGCCATTTTACAGTGATCTGTGTGCCGACTTCTACGTCAGCCACGTCTACTTCGATAGAGGCCATTGCCTTTACGTCGGCGCTCGGGTTCATTTGGTCTACCAAAGGCCAAATTGCAGCTCCGGCTGTCACGGCCCCTGCGGTAGCTGTCGCTACATACAGGAAGTCGCGGCGGTTGCCTGCTGCGTGGTCATCAGAATGTGACACGTGCTTCTCTCCATTGGCTTGCGTGCCCCAACGGCGGGGCATAAATCATGGGCGGGACGAGGCGGACCTCGGGCCGTCATGGTCGTACTACACAGCAGTCAATTATTAGTCTAGGGACTTTGCGACGCAGGTTTGCAACAATATAGGAGTGTTCTATGAGACTTTGTGCCTTTCAGCCGGACATTGCCCCAAATTTGGGCGCGATGATCCGGCTTTGCGCCTGTTTCGGGGTGCCGCTGGACATTATCGAACCCTGCGGCTTTCCGTTGTCGATCAAATCGTTGAAGCGGTCCGCCATGGATTACGCGGATCTGGTGGATATGACGCGGCATGATTCGTGGGAGGATTTTTTGCCCACAACCACGGGCCGCCGGCTTGTCCTGATGACAACCAAGGCCGAAAAAACGCTGTGGGATTTCCGGTTTCAGCCGGGGGACACCCTGATTATGGGGCGTGAATCCGCCGGTGTGCCGGATGATGTACACGCGCGCTGTGATGCGCATGTGAAATTACCGATGACAGGGGCGGCGCGCAGTTTGAATGTGGCCATGTGCGCGGGCATGGGGCTGAGCGAAGGCTTGCGCCAGATCAGGAGTTGCGCCTGAAGCGGCCAAAAAATCCGGTGTTGGCCGGTTCTTCGGCAACCGGCACCGGCGCGTCCGGTTTGATCCGGCTCACGGTCCAGCGCGGATAGATGCGGCTGCCGGAACTGCCACAGGATGCGCCAAGGTTTCCCGGATCGAACACCTTGATGAATTGCGGGTCGGTCTGGTGATCGGCAAACAGGGAAAAACAATGGCTGGCATCGCGATAGGTAAGGGTCAGATCCCGCATTTCTGCCAGACGGGTTTTGAACTCTGCCGCGTTTAGCGGGGCCTCGGGCAGGGGGCCATCCATTTGAAACACATACCAGCCCTCGGTGTTTTCGGCCAAAGCGTCAAAGAATTCCTCGACGCGCTGCCAATTCATCAGGCCGGAAAAAGACCCCTGATAGGCCTGCCAGAAGGGCGTGTCGGGAAAAGGGGGAATCGGGATTGTCATAGTTACACCAGATCGCGCAGTTGTGCGCCGGAAATCAGCTTGGCATTGCGCAGCGTGGCGGAGGGGTAATCCCCGTCCTCGATCAGCTGCTCTGCCACAAACTCCGGCTCCAGTTCCTTGAGCCGCTTCAGCGCGATTTCTGCCGCATCAAGGTTGCCGCTGCGCACATGCAGGGCAATCAGATACCGCAAAGGCGGGCGAAACGAGGGCGACAACGCATGCGCCGATTGCGCCAGCTTTTGCGCGGTTTGCAAATCCCCGTTGGCGGTGGCGGTCAAACAGGTGCCCGTATCCCACCAGAACCGATAGGGCGACATGGTGCCAATGTGGCGGGCGCGCGATGTAAACACATGGGCACGATCAATATGGCCCAGATATAATTCCGCCGTCGCCAATGCCATCCAGGCAAAAGGATTTGCCGGATTGAGCGCGGAACTGCGGCGCGCCATTTCA
>JALWOO010000700.1 GCA_027083485.1 Amylibacter sp.
CATAAACCCTTGACCCGTCCCCCCCACTTTCCTAAAAGCCACCATCTGCACCGTCCTAGATTCGTCTGGGGCGTTGTTGTGTTGGGCGCGCTGAATTTGCGTTCATTGAATTCGGGCACCTTCGGGGGCCTATACATAAGCGGACCAAAGGACATTCTTGAATGTCCACGCGGAACGCTAACATCTAAGCGGACCTACGGGGCCGTAAACCTGGGGGCACTTGCCTCCACAGCAAACGGAAGACAGTTAAGATGGCACTTAAGTCGTATAAACCAACGACGCCGGGCCAACGCGGGTTGGTACTGATTGACCGTTCGGAGCTTTGGAAAGGACGTCCTGTTAAAACTCTTACTCAGGGTTTGACGAAAAAGGGCGGCCGGAACAACACCGGACGGATCACTATGCGTCGCAAAGGCGGTGGGGCGAAACGCCTGTACCGTATCGTCGATTTCAAACGCAACAAGCGTGATATGGCGGCAACCGTAGAGCGGATCGAATATGACCCGAACCGGACAGCTTTTATCGCTCTGATCAAATACGAAGACGGCACACAGAACTATATTCTGGCCCCACAGCGTCTGGCTGTTGGCGATCAGGTTATTGCTTCGGCCAAGGCCGACGTGAAGCCGGGCAACGCCATGCCATTCACCGGCATGCCGATCGGGACAATCGTTCACAACATCGAATTGAAGCCGGGCAAAGGTGGGCAGATCGCCCGTGCTGCCGGGACTTATGCACAGTTCGTTGGTCGTGACGGTTCTTACGCCCAGATCCGCCTGTCCTCCGGCGAGCTGCGTCTGGTACGTCAGGAATGTATGGCCACCATCGGTGCCGTATCCAACCCGGACAACTCCAACCAGAACTTCGGTAAAGCGGGCCGCAACCGTCACAAGGGCATCCGCCCATCTGTGCGTGGTGTGGTTATGAACCCGGTCGATCACCCTCATGGTGGTGGTGAAGGTCGGACCTCCGGTGGTCGTCATCCTGTGACACCCTGGGGCAAACCAACCAAGGGTGCCCGTACCCGTAACAACAAAGCGACAGATAAGTACATTATCCGTTCGCGCCATGCCAAGAAGAAGGGTCGTTAAACGATGTCTCGTTCAGTCTGGAAAGGCCCATTCGTTGATGCATATGTTCTCAAAAAAGCTGAGGCAGCGCGCGAATCCGGTCGTAAAGAAGTTATTAAAATCTGGTCTCGTCGTTCGACGATTCTGCCACAGTTCGTGGGTCTGACTTTCGGCGTTTATAACGGCCGCAAGCACATCCCCGTAAACGTGTCCGAAGAAATGATCGGCCAGAAATTCGGTGAATACAGCCCGACCCGTACATACTACGGTCACATGGCTGACAAAAAAGCGAAGCGGAAATAAGCCATGGGTAAGTCAAAGAACCCCCGTCGCGTAGCCGAGAACGAAGCTTATGCCGTTTCTCGTATGCTCCGCACCAGCCCACAGAAACTGAATCTGGTTGCCGGTCTGATCCGCAACCTGCCAGTTGAAAAGGCTATCACACAGTTGCAGTTCTCCAAAAAGCGGATTTCTGACGACGTGCTGAAAACACTGCAATCGGCAATCGCCAATGCGGAAAACAACCACGGGCTGGATGTGGACGAGCTGATCGTTGCCGAAGCCTATGTTGGCAAGAACCTGACAATGAAACGTGGTCGTCCACGGGCGCGCGGTCGTTATGGCAAAATTCTCAAGCCATACGCACAGCTCACCATTCTCGTTCGTCAGCCTGCAGAGGAGCAAGCATAATGGGTCAGAAGATCAATCCAATTGGCTTTCGTCTGCAAGTCAACCGCACATGGGACAGCCGCTGGTACGCCAACCGCAAGGATTATGGCGATCTGCTGCACGAAGACATCAAAATTCGTGAGTTCATCAAAAAAGAGTGTCTGCAGGCCGGTGTTGCCCGCGTGATCATCGAACGTCCGCACAAGAAATGCCGCGTGACAATCCATTCGGCACGTCCGGGTGTGATCATCGGCAAAAAAGGTGCAGACATCGAAACTCTGCGCAAGAAACTGGCGGCCTTTACCGACAGCGAATTGCACCTGAACATTGTCGAAGTTCGCAAGCCTGAAATGGACGCGCAACTGGTGGCCGAAAGTGTTGCACAGCAGCTGGAACGCCGGGTATCCTTCCGCCGCGCCATGAAACGTGCCGTACAAAACGCCATGCGTATGGGTGCCCTGGGCATTCGTATCAACGTTGCCGGTCGTCTGGGCGGTGCCGAGATCGCACGGACCGAATGGTATCGTGAAGGTCGCGTGCCATTGCACACACTGCGTGCCGACATCGACTATGCCCGTGCCGAAGGCATGACTGCCTATGGTATCATCGGCATCAAGGTGTGGATTTTCAAAGGCGAGATCATGGAACATGATCCGGCAGCCCGCGACCGTCGTGTTCAGGAAATGCAAGAAGGAGGCGGTCCTCGTCAGCAGCGTCAGCGCCGCTAACGGACCCCATCTTCCGATAGGAGAAGTATCATGCTTTCACCAAAGCGTACCAAATTCCGCAAAGCGTTCAAGGGCCGTATCCACGGTCTGGCAAAAGGCGGTTCCGACCTGAACTTTGGTTCTCACGGTCTGAAAACACTGCAACCGGAGCGCATCACCGCGCGCCAGATCGAAGCTGCACGTCGTGCCATGACCCGTCATATGAAGCGTCAGGGCCGTGTATGGATCCGGATTTTCCCCGACCTGCCTGTTACCAAAAAGCCTACCGAAGTCCGGATGGGTAAAGGTAAGGGTTCCGTGGAATTCTGGGCAGCCAAGGTCAAGCCGGGCCGGATCATGTTCGAACTGGACGGCGTAACCGACGAAGTCGCCCGCGAAGCCCTGCGCCTCGCTGCGATGAAACTGCCGGTAAAAACCCGTGTTGTGACACGCGAAGACTGGTAGGGTAGGGCGGCAACGCCTGATCTGAGAAATAAAAAGCCCCCGGCCTGTTGGTCGGGGGTTTTTGTTTGCGGGGGGTTACACCCGCAACGCCGGCTTGAATTTATGTTGGTACAGGCGAATTTCGCCTGCCTTTATCGTCACCCCTTTGCGCCAGTCGTGGTTTTCGGCCAAAAAACCATAGGTATCCTGATAATCCTGAAACCGGTCGTTGGTAACGGCAAAGGAGATTGGCAAATGGGACAGGGTCTCGATGATAAACGCATCGGCCTGATGTCCGCTTGGCACGATATAGATTTCATCGGGGCGCAGGCCGAACAGCTTTTTCAGGGTGTCGATGGAATGATGGTTGCCTGCCCCGTCCAGATCGCCGTTTTTCTGTAGGGTGAAATAGATATTGGCGTCAAAAAAGCAGACAATGCGATAGCCCTCGCGGCGCAGGGATTGCACCAGTGCCCAAAGTGGTGTTGCGCCGTTTTTGTGTTTCAGCCCGAAATGGTAAATGTTGTTGCCGTCAAACACAGCGGTTTTATCGGACAGGCGCAAATCGCGCATGAAGCCCTGTTTGTCCGCAGACAGCAGCAGATACCCGCGCGGTTTCTTG
>JALWOO010000701.1 GCA_027083485.1 Amylibacter sp.
TGTTCAGGCCGACGATCAAATTCTGGCCGATTTTACGCAGGAACTCGTGTTCGCGCATTTTTCCATCAAGGTAATGGCGCATCCGGTTGTGGGCAGGAACGCCCAGAACATTGGCAATACCCGGGTTGCGCAGGTCCATATCCATTAAAACCGTGCGGCTGTTTTCGCGCCTTGCGAGGCTTAATGCCAGATTCACAGCGACAAAAGTTTTCCCGCACCCGTCCGTGGGCGAGGTAATGGCAACACGGTTCCAGCCCTGTTCTTTGAGTGTGTGCAACAGTTTTGTACGCAATACATCAAATGCCGCCTGGGCCGGATGTTTTTGATCGCCGTTTAGAATCCGGTTTTTGCGCAGATGTGTATCGTCAAGGGTAACGGTTTCAAAGGCATCCCAGGGATCATGGGATACAATCACCGGCAGGTTTTTATAGGAAAACGGAGACGGCCCCCGACTGCGCCGCGATTGGGGCGGTGGCAAATCGGCCATTTTTGTGAGCCGCTCGCTCCAGTCAGATGTGTTGTCCTCGGTCATAACCTCGATCGTATCCATAGTTTTTCGTTTCTCAAACAGGAAAGATTTGTCTTAAGTATGGCTAGAAGCCGAACAGGCCGGCTTTGGTGATGGCCTGTTGCACAAAATGCGTTCGGTCTTTGGTCGGGTGCCAATCCAGCACTTGTTTGCTGTGCTCGATGCGGAAAGGCGAATAATGGGCGCGGGATTTCCAGTCGCGCAGGGATGGACGAATGACCCCCTGTCGGCGCAAGGCGTGTTTTTTCAGGACGGACTTCACCCCGTCCGCCAGATACATCGCATGGAGCGAACCGGAACGGACCTGAATTTTTGCCCCGAGCGTTTCATGGATGGCATCAAAATAATCGCGCGCGGTCATCATGGGTTCACCAACAAGGTTGAAGGACTGGCCAACAGAGGCATCCACTTCCAGCATTTTGATCAACCCGTCGCAGACGTCTTCGATCAGGACAAACGGCAGGATGTTATTGCCCTTGCCCCAGATGCGCACGGTGCCGGCTCCTTGCCAACGGCCAATGCCCCAATGTTGCAGTGGCCCGCCCGCACCAACCACGATACCGGGGCGGGCAATCACCAGCGGCAGCCCCTTTGTGCGGTGCATATCCATCAGGCGTTTTTCACATTCGGCCTTGGAGCGGGCATAAAGGTTGCGGTCGCTCATGTCGGCATCAAATTCGGTGGCATCGGTGATTTCCACAGCCGGATCGGACATATCGAAAGAGGCAATCGTGCCGGTATAAATCAGACGTTTTACGCCCGTGTCCAAAGCAGCCTGTGCAATGGTCTCGCGCACGCCGACATCGTTTTGCAGACAAGCCTCCCATGTAGTGTCCACAGATTTCGCCAGATCATACACCGCGTCAATCCCCTGCATGGCGGCGCGCAGCCCTTCAGGGTCCTTGAGAGAGGTAGAAAACAGTTCCACATGATCGGCAATATCGTCAAACGGGCCGGATTTCCCCCGGCTCAGCACCCGCACATCGCGCCCGCTGTCCACCAGCGCGCGGGTCAGGTGACGACCGATAAAGCCGGTGCCGCCAATGACCAGAACGCTCGGTTCCGGTGTGCGGCTGGCCGGTTTGGCAGGGGCGGTCTCGCGGCCCTGATCCGGCATGAGCTGAATGGTGTCCTCGATTGCCTGCATCACGGTTTCGGCGGCATTGCCAGAATATTTCGGGTCAATGTCCAGCCCGTTTGCCAGCGCATGATAAAAATTTTCCACCGTGCGGGCAAAGCTGACCCCATAGGCGGAATTGCGGTTCAGCGAAGCCACATGGCGGGCAAAATTGATAGTACCTTCGCGCAGATGCTCCCAGGCAAGGGACAGTTGGTAAACCAACGGGTTCAACACAATATCGGCGGCATTTTCACGGGCCACCACCAGCGTATCGGCAGCATAGTTCAGTTGTGCAATGCCGGATGATCCGCGCAGGGTGACACTTCGGTCGTCCATGGTTTCGGCCAGTGTTAGGTTGAAATTCAGATCGGTCTCACCGGCACGCGCCAGAATGCGAAAGCTTTGATGACGGGTGCCGCCACCGGACAATTCCACCGGCTTGCCCCTGTCCAGATGCCGGATTTCCACCGGCCCGAACAGATCAACCGCAAAGGCAAACAGATGCGGGGACAGTTCCAGCAACAGGTTTTTCGGCTCTTGCAACATCCACAGACCAAAGGGACCGGAACGCAACGGGGCGAGCGGGAAATTCCAGTTGAAATCGGCAGAGGCCACCTTGCCCAGCTCCCCCTTGTCAAAGGCGGATTTCAGGCGGTCATAGGCGGGCAGACCAAGGAAGTTATGGCCAACGCCGACTTGCTTGCCAGACTCTTTTGCGGCGTGGGTAATGGCCTTGGTTTCTTCCAGTGACAGGGCAAAGGGTTTTTCGACAAAGCAATGCAACCCGCCTTGCAGGCATTGAACCGCCAGATCCTTGTGCAGATGTGGCGGGGTCAGGATATGTACGGCATCGCAAACACCGGCGGCAATCATTTCATCAAGGGAGGTGTAAACAGCCGCACCATAAACAGCGGCCAATTCGCCGGCGGCACCGGCAGAGACATCGCAAACAGCGGCCACATGGGCATTTTTGCTGGCTTTGATGGCGTCGCCATGCCAGCGGGCGATATATCCGGCCCCGACAAGGCCAACGCGGATGGATTGGTCTGACATGTACACACTCACTTATTACGCAGAATCACGTGATCTTATTTATACTCTATTATGTTCATTTTATGGCCCCGCAGGCGGCGCCACCAAAAGGTCACCATTCCCTGAAAATTCGGGATCTTGGACAGCGTTATCAGCACCGCATGGCGCAGGGCCTCGCCTTTGGGGAGGCCTTCACGGTGCAGGCCCTGGGCAGTGCGGATATAATTCAGGCCATAGATGGCCAGCACAGCCAGCGGAATCCACAGGGAAACCAGCGCCCCGACCAAGGCAACCAGCGGCAACAAACCGCCATAAAACAGCACCCTTTTGCGTTCGCGGATGAAATACTCCGGATGCAGAAAACCCACTTGCGCAAAGCCATGGCCCGACCGGACGGCGCGGCTCCACCATTGGGAAAAGCGGGTCATGGCGGCGTCATGGCGGGTCATCGGCAAGGGCAGGCGGCGCATTTTCCAGCCGGCCTTGCGGATGCGCACGCAAAATTCGTCGTCCTCGGCGGCAATGACCGTGGGGTCAAACCCGCCCACCTGATCAAAGGCGGCGCTGCGCACCATCATGTCGCCGCCACAGGTCAGGATATCACCGGCAGGCCGGTGCCATTCAAAATCACACAGGGCGTTGTAAATACTGGCGTCACGGTGGATTTCCGACCGCCAACCGGTGACGATGCCCAGCGTGTTATCACGGGTCAATTCCTGTTCGCCCGCTGCCAGCCAACCATCCTGCAAGGTGCAATCCCCGTCCACGAATTGCACGAACTCGGGCAGATCACCGGCCTTGAGGGCCGCAAATCCGGCACTGCGGGCGCGGGCGGCGGTAAAGGGTTGCGCGGGGTCCAGTTCGACGACCTCGGCCCCGATGGCGCGGGCGGCGGCAAGGCTGTTGTCGGTGGAGCCGCTGTCCACATAAACGATCCGCCCGGCCGCCCCCTGCATGGATTTGAGACAGGCAACCAGCCGCGCGCCTTCGTTGCGCCCGATGATAACGGCCCCGATCTTCATGGGCGTTTCCCCGGTTGCGGGGCGTTACCGGCATAGGCATGAAACAGCTGGGCCAGCCAGGCGGCCTCGCGGGTGGCTGTGTATTCACAGGCCACCTTGGCACGGCCCGTTTCTCCCATTTCATCGCGACGGGATTTATTCGCCAGCAACCCGATGATTGCCTGTGCCAAGGCATCCGCATCACCGGGGGGCACCAGTTCGCCGCTGACATGGTTTTCCACCAGTTCGGGAATGCCCGCCACCTGTGTTGTGACCACCGGCAAACGGGCGGCCATGGCCTCCATCAGCACCACGGGCACGCCTTCGGCAAAGCTCGGCAGGACCAGCATATCGGCCTGTTGCAGCATTTGGGCAACTTCGGTTTGCGATTGATAGCCAAGGAATGCGACCTGTGTCAAATGCGCGGCCATGGTCTCAAGGCTGGCGCGGTCCGGCCCGTCACCGATCAGCGAAACTCTCAGGTCGGGAAACTCCTGCAACACCTGCGGCAAGGCGTCAAACAGCACCGGCAATCCCTTGACCGCTGCAAGCCGCCCGACAAACAGCAGATGCGGGGCGGGGTTGCCCCGTTCAGGGCGGGTGTCATAGCGTTCCGGTTCCACCCCGCAATGGACGATATGCAGTTTCGGCCAGTCGGCTGTACCGGAAAACGCCATCGCCTGCGAACGGCAAAAATCGCTGATACAGGCAACGAAACGGGCGTGGCGGATTTTCAGATCCAGCCGCCAGCGGTGCGGTTCAAAAAAGATATCCGGCCCGTGCAGGGTAAAACTGTAAGGAATGCCGCTGACCGCACTGGCCAGCATGGCAACGGTACAACTGGCAGTGGCGATATGGTTGTGCAGATGCACCACGCCCCGTTTGCGCAGGTGATCGGCAAGAACCACGGCTTCGGCAAAATAGAACAGCTGATACAGATGCGCCCGCAGGCCGGGAGGGGCGCTCTGCCATGCCAGTTTCAGGCCCGCAAAATAGCGTTTGGGCGAACCGGTCATCGCCCGCAGATGGCTGCCGAGCAGGCGCAGCGGGTTCTTGGCGGCTTGCAGCACATAGAAGGTATTTTTCGCCTCGGTGCGCTGTTCCTCTCCGACCAGGTGTTCCACACCGGTTTTGCGGATCGAACTGGTTTCTACCGGCACTCCATGGCCACGTAGAGCCATGACCTCGCGCTGGATAAAGGTATCGGTCGCGCGCGGGTATTCGCCGGTCAGATAGGCCACAGGGCCGGAAAGCGGGGCTTGGCTAGTCATTTGATCCCCGGTTGACCGAACGGGACATGGCCTCGGCAAAGGGGATCAGCGGCGGCAGTTCGAGAGTGGTTTTCAGGCGGGTATTGGCATAATTCAACGGCATCAAACGGGCGCGGCAAATGGCGGGGCGTAGCAGGCCCGGTGCCCATGGGAAAGCCCCGATAAAAGAGGCAAAAACCGCAAACAGCCGCCAGTTCACGGGAATGACTGTGCGGGGCCAGCCGCTGGCCTGCATGGCACGCACATAGGTGGCGCGGTCGGGCAGATCGTCATCGATCACGTTCAGCACCTCGACCCCTTGCACCGGAGTTTCAGCCGCAACAACCAATGCCATTGCCGCATTTTCCACATAGCTGAGCGGGATTTTCCCCCGCCGCCCAAGACGCAACAATACTTTGCCAAAGCCCAACCCAAGATGCCCGTTCCACATACGATCCGGCCCGAAGGCGGCTCCGATGCGCAGAATATACCCGTTCAGGCCGGAGCCGCGCAGGAGTTGTTCCTGTTCCAGCTTGGCGCGGCAATAACAATCGCGCCGTTCCGGTACGGTTTCAACAGGGGTGGTTTCATTCAGCATATCATGGGGGGAAAGGGCCATGGTGTCGTAAACGGCAATCGAGCTGGCCAGCACCAGCGTTGGCGGTTTTGCCTGTTGTTTCAGCTGCTCCAACAAGGCGGTAGTGGCGGCCACCGTATCGCGCTGCATTTGCGCAGGTGTGCCCGCAAGGGAGGCTGCCGTGTGGATCACGGCGTCAACCTCTGGCAAAGGGTGCGTTTCGGTCAGATCGGTGTAGAGGGTTTCCACGCCGGCATCATCCGCCCATTGGTCGCGATCCTGACGCAACACCGCCACTACCTGATGCCCGCGCGCGCGTGCGGTTGCTACGCAGTGGCGACCAATAAAACCGCCCGCGCCGGTGATCATTATTGTGCCCATGGCATCGGCTCCATCTGTTCACATCGGGTTTGCATATCTTGCGCACCAGTATTGTCGCCCGCGTTTTGAATTGCCAGTGTTACCTCGTTTAAGTGGAGCGCAAAATCGCAAGACAACCGGCACGGGCGGCTTTCGCGCAGGGAATCGGCCATTTCCATCGGTCCCAGTGCGAAATTCATCGAGGCTGCGCCCCAGCGTCCGACTTTGGCATGGGTCGGCCCTTTCAGGAGAATGCGTTTGGCGATGGGTGATTCCAGCAGACGGCGCCGGATCACCATGCGGCGCCGAAAGGTGACTTTGGCCCCGTTGTCCCATGCTTTGGCCACACCTAAAACACCCTTGTCGCCGATCACCCTGATCTGATGGTCATGGGGGGCGATGATCGAACAGGTCAGCCGCGCCACCATGCCGGTTTCAAAAAACAGGGTTGCCACGGAAAAATCGGGGGCGGCGTCGGGGGATTTATCGGGGATCAGACCGGCGCTGGCCGCCACCACCTGCCGGACCGGCCCGAAAATCGCGATCAGCCAACCAAGGTAATAGCCCGCATGCTCCAGCGTGCAACCTGTGTTGAATTCATCCTCCGCAGGCCATGGCGCGCCGGATTCGCTAATCCATTTGTCATAGGGGGCCTGCGGAATAAACCCGTCATCCAGTTCCGCATAAATCAGGCGCGGGGTACCGGCGACCCCGTCGCGAACGGCTTTGCCAAGGGTTTGCGCCGCTTCCCCCAGCACACTGCAAGGGGCCGACGCCAGCAACAGGTTTTTTCCCTCCGCCAACCTGTGCAGGGCAAAAGCATCGGCCATATCGGTCGCCAGCGGTTTTTCCGAGTAGACGTGAAAACCGGCCATCAGGCAGGCATGGTTGATTTCATAATGGGCATGCGGGTTGGTCAGGTTCAGGATCACGGCACCGGCAGGGGTGGCGGCGAACAGGTCGTCCAACGTATTGGCAGGTGTCAATTTCCAATAGTCGCAAAAGACTTTCAGGCGCTCAGGATCCTTGTCATACACGGCCACCACCTGCGCATCGGGATATTGCGCGAGCGATCGCATATAAAGGTCGGCAACAAAGCCGCAGCCGATAATGGTGAATTCCGACATACTGTCCCTACTGACTAATTCCCGCGTTTATGCCGTGAAATTATGCAGCAATTATGGCAGGTGACGCAAAAGAAACCGGATAACGCTGCAATTTTGCCAAGTGGTGATGTATAAACGGGGCATAACTGGTCGAATAGGCAATGGTATCGAGGGCAAGCCGTGGAGTTTCATTTCAAATCGCAAACGGTGCGGGTGAATGTACCGGACAAGGCGGCGTTGTTTGCAGCGGTGCGGGAACGTTTTGGCGCGCAACAGGGTTTTGCGCTGGCGACGATCAATCTGGATCATCTGGTGAAAATGCGCCGCTCGGATGCCTTTGTATCGGCCTATGTGGCACAGGATTTCGTGGTGGCGGATGGCAACCCGATTGTGTGGTTGTCCAAGCTGGCCAAACAGCCGGTGGCGCTGTTACCGGGGTCCGAATTGGTGGTGCCGCTGGCGGAACTGGCGGCGGAATGCGGCGTGTCAGTGGCGTTGCTGGGCAGCACGGATCAGGCGCTTGCAGCGGCGGCGGACGGGTTGCGGGCACGGGTGCCGGATTTGCAAATCGCCACACAGATCGCGCCGCCTTTCGGGTTTGATCCCGACGGTGCCGATGCGGATGGTATGTTCGGGGCTTTGAATGATTCCCGTGCCGGTCTGTGTTTTCTGGCGCTGGGCGCGCCAAAACAGGAAATTTTCGCCGCAAGGGGGCGCGTGCTTGCGCCTGCCATCGGCTTTGTGTCCATCGGGGCGGGGCTGGATTTTATTGCCGGCACCCAAACCCGCGCGCCCGTCTGGGTGCGGCGGCTGGCGCTGGAATGGCTGTGGCGGATGGCGTTGTCGCCGCGCCGCCTGTTCGGGCGCTATGCCTCTTGCGCGGCAATTTTGCCGGGGCTGGCGCTTGACGCATCAAAGCAATCTCGGCGCGGGTGAGCGGCGCAGCAACAACTTGTTTTTCAGCCGCCGTTTCAGGGATTGCGGCGGCAACAGCTCGCGATCCATTTCAAAGGTCACCCCGTTCAGCGACGCATCGTGCCAGAGCGCCAGTTTCGCGCCCCATTTGGCGGCGGTTTCCGGTGGCAACCCGTCCGCAATTCCCATGCCGGTGGCCAACATGCCGGGCAGCCAGTCGGTGATCACGATATCGGGGAAGCGATCCCCCAGATCGGCCACCAAAGCCCGGGTCAGGATGCGGCCGGCACCTTTGGACACGCTATAGGCGCTGCTGGCGGGCAGGGGGGCGATATCGGCAAAGCTGGCCACATTCAGAATGCGCCCCTCGCCGGTTTCCACCATAGTTTTCAGCGCCGCGTGGCTGCAATTCACCATGCCGCCCAGATTGATCTGTACGGTGCGGGCGAAGCTCTCGCCGGTTTCATCCAGAAAATCCCGCCGCGGATAGACGGCGGCATTGTTGATCAGCACGCGCACCGGCCCGATCCGGGCAAAGGCATCCGCCACCGCCTGCGGGTCGGCCACATCCACCGGCATCGGGGTGAAATTACCGGCCAGCGCGGCGGTTTCCTGCAAGGCATCCAGCCGCCGCCCGAAACCGATCACCGGCATCTGGCGCGCCAGTTCCACCGCCAGCGCCCGCCCAAGGCCGGATCCGGCACCGGTGACAACAGCGATTCCGTCGGTCAGGTCACCCATGGGATTTCTCCTGTGCAACAATATGATCCGCCACCCGCAGGGCATTGGCGGCGATGGTCAGGCTGGGGTTGATGCCCATGGAGGTGGGCATGAACGACGCATCCGCCACAAACAGATTGTCCAGCCCGTGCGCGCGACAATTGGCGTCCAGCACGCTGTTGGCGGGGTCATCGCCAAAACGCAGGGTGCCGCTGGGGTGGCCGAAATTCAGCTCCGGCTGCTGGCCCAGAAACGCCAGCCTTTGCCCGCGAAACCCGCGTTTGATCGCGCGGCGAAACCCGCGATGACGCGCCAGCAATTCATCGCTGAAACGGTATTCTATGCGGATCCGGTCGGGTTGATCCGGTTCCAGAAGCACACGGTTTTCCGGATAGGGCAGGTCTTCCAATATGCCGACAAACACCTTGGCATTGCCAAACAGCCGCGTGGCGATGGCGGCGGGAATGCGGGTCAGGTTGCGCAAGGGTTTCAGACCGGACAAGACCGAGCGGTCAAACATCATGTTCAGATAATGCACGATTTCCCCATAGGACGCATCCAGCCCCAAGGCCTGCACCACGCCGAACCGCTGCCCCGCATGGAAATAGAAATCGCGCAGGGCGATGGCTTTGCTGGCCCCTTCAAACCCCTGTTTCGGCCAAAGGGCGAACATCTCGTTCACATGAAACATCAGATTGCGCCCCACCTGCCCGCTGTCATTGGCAAGCCCGTCGGGCCAGTCCCCATTGGCCGAAGCCAGCAACAAACGCGGCGAGTTCAGCGCGCCGGCCGCCAGCACATAGTGTTTGGCCCGCAGGGAAAACGCCTGCCCGTTGCGGATGACATCAAGACCAGTGACACCGTTGCGATCGGCCTTCAATGCGGTGACTTTGCAGCAGTCCAGCACGGTTGCCCTACCGGTTTCAAGCGCCGGTTCTACACCGGCGGAGCGTCCGTCCATCTTGCATTTGCGCGGGCATTTGAACCCGAAACACTGTTTGCAATCCGGCAGAAAACGTGCCGCCATATGGGCCTGATAGGGGTGCAACCCGCCATCGCGAAACCCCTGCATCAGGGCGCTGTCCCCGACCGAGGGCGCGGGCGGCGTGGCAAGGGTGGCCGGTTCCGGCGACAGGGGGTCCGGCTCTCCGCAGATGTGATAGGCCTGTTCTGCCTGTTCAAAATAGGGGCGCAGGGCGTCATAGCCCACCGGCCAGCCGCCGGTCGGGTGCGGACGGTCGGGCGCGGGTTCCAGATCGTGACGTTCGGGGCGTTCCAGCGTGGCCGCGTAAAACACCGAAGACCCGCCAACCCCCGATCCGAGGGCGGCGAAAAATTCCGATGTGCGCCCGTTGATCGTGGCTTTGATTGGGTCGGGCCAGAACCCGCGAACCTGCCTTGCGACCGGATCAAATACCGCGTCATTCAAGGTGGTCTGTTCACCGCGCGGCCCGCTTGGCCCCTGTTCCACAAACAGGACCGACAGGCCGGATTCCGCCAGCCGCCGCCCCATTGTGCCGCCCCCGATGCCGGTGCCGATCACGATCACATCCCAGTCGCGGGTTTGGATACCTTCGGTCATGGCGCGAACACCGGATCAAACAGGCGGCGCAGCATCAGGCCGGTGTTGTTGACCACATGGTTATTGTCGAAAAACAGGGCTTTGCCATCGCGGATCGCGGAACAGGTGTTACCGGCACAGAACATGTCCCACGGGTCCAGCAGGCGGATTTTGCCTTCGGCCGCCAGCGATTTGAAAACCGGTTCCGATTTCGCCACCCGCTGCAAAACCTGTGATCTTGGCACAGTTGTCAGGCGGCGCAATTGCGTATCGTCAAGCCGCCCGTGGGCCATCAGGCGGGCCAGTCTGCGTGAATCATACCGGGGAATTTCCGGCACCTGACGCAGCACGAAAACCGTGTCGAACTGTTGCGCCAGCGCGGTAAACGTGTCGCTGACGGCGGTGTCAAAATCCTTGCCGCGCAGGGCAATCGTGTTTTGCGCGTCATTGCCCACGCCCTGCCCGTTGGCGTAATAGGCCCAGCGGCCGACCACCAGCAGCTTGCGGATTGTTGGCACCTGTTGCAGGGCGGATTGGATTCGGTTCAATGTGTCGGTGCAGGCGGCGTCTTCTTGCGGGGTGACGGCGCTTTCGGTTTTGCTGATCCCGAACAGGGGCGGACAACCGGCGTGCCAGATCAGCAGGCCGGGGCGTTTGTGTTCCTCTGCCGCCAGCGCGATGCCGGCCTGAAAGGCGCGCACATGGGAATCGCCCCAAACCAGCACTTCGGGCGGGCCTTTGGGACCGATGGGGCAGATTTCAACGCCTTGAAACGGGCCGGTGTCCGGCCAATAGCAGCGGCTCCAGTCTTGCAGGAAATCGGCGCTGGCATCGATGTGCATGCGGGTTTGCGGGCCGAACCTGTCGGGCATGCCGTTTTGCAGATACACCGCGCCCCCAAAGGCCAGCAGGCTGCCCGAGGCCACGACCACCGCGCCGGCCAGTGGCCAGCCGTGAATGTTGGACAGGCGCACGGGACGTTCGACAAACCGCCACGACAGCGTTGCCAACCCCAGCGCCAGCGCGATCCAGAACAGGGTTTCAACCGTGCCATATCCGTCGCGGTAATATTTGGACAGCACCATCACCGGCCAATGCCACAGGTACAGGGAATAGGAAATCAGCCCGATAAACACCGGCAGGTGGGCCGACAACAGCCGGTTCACCGGATTGGGATCGCGCCCGTTCCAGAGCAACAGCGCCGTGCCTGCCACCGGTGCCAGAACCTGCCAGCCGGGAAAACCGGCATCGGGTTGGATAAATAGAATGCCCGCCAGCACCAGCCCCAGCCCCAACCATGAAGGTGCAGCCCCGTGTCGCCAGCTCTCGCCGGTTTTCTGCCCGTGAATGGCCAGCAAAACCCCCGCCAGCATTTCCCACCCGCGAAAGGGAAACAGAAAAAACGTGGCGGTCGGGGAGTGCGGCGTGAACCACAGGTTTGCCGCCAGAGAACCGGCAAACAGCAGCGCCAGCAGGGCAGGAATATGTCGCCGCCAGCGGGCCAGCAGGATAAAAGTGATCGGCAAGAAGATGTAAAACTGTTCCTCGACCGACAGGGACCATGTGTGCAACAGCAGCTTTTCATCGGCGGCCCCGTCGAAATAGCCGGACTGGCGATAAAAGATGATGTTGGAAAAATACAGGGTAGAGGCAATCAGCGCCTTGCCGAATTCGCGAAACTCGAAGGGCAGCAGGATGAACCAGGCGGCAAGGCCGGACACCAGCGCCATGATCACAAAGGCGGGAGCCAGACGGCGCAGGCGGCGGGTGTAAAACCGCGCCAGTGACAGGCGGCCGGTGGCGACCAGCTCGCGCCAAAGAATGCCGCCGATCAGAAAGCCGGAAATAACAAAAAACACATCCACCCCGACGAAACCGCCGCCAAAACCGGGGATGGCGAAATGATAGAACACCACCGCCAGCACCGCGATGGCGCGCAGCCCGTCTATTTCTCGGCGATAGGGAGGCGGGGTTGTCATGGCTGCCAGTTGTCCGCATCCAGCAGGGCTTGCAGATATTCGCCATAGGCGTTTTTGGCATAAATGCGCGCCCTTTCCGCCAGCGCGGCCCGATCTATCCAGCCTTTTTCAAAGGCAATTTCTTCGAGGCTGCCGGTTTGCAACCCTTGGCGTTTTTCCAGCGTACGCACGAAATTGCTGGCGTCCAGCAGGCTCTCATGGGTGCCGGTATCCAGCCAGGCATAGCCGCGCCCCATGCGCTTCACATTCAGCGATCCATCGGTCAGATAGCTTTGCAGCAAGTCGGCGATTTCCAGTTCTCCGCGGGCAGAGGGTTTGATATGGCGCGCCCGCTGCGGTGCGGTGCCGTCCAGAAAATACAGGCCGGTCACCGCATAAGGTGACGGGGGTTTGGCCGGTTTTTCGATGATTTCGACAACTTTGTCCGCATCGTCAAAGGCGACCACGCCATAGCGTTCCGGATCGGCCACATGATAGGCAAACACTGTACCGCCGCCGGTTTGAGTGTCAGCCTCTTGCAACAGCTGCGGTAGGCCTTGCCCGAAAAAGATATTGTCGCCCAGCACCATGGCCGAAGCCGCGCCGTTCAGAAAATCCTCTGCCAGCAAATAGGCCTGCGCCAGCCCGTCGGGCGTGGGCTGGGTGATATAGGTCAGGTTCAGCCCCCATTGCGCCCCGTCACCTAGAGTGCGTTTGAACTGTTCCTGATCGTGGGGGGTGGTGATAATGGCAATGTCGCGAATGCCGGTCAGCATCAGGGCGCTGATCGGGTAATAGATCATCGGCTTGTCATAGATCGGCAACAGTTGTTTGGACACGCCCAGCGTGATCGGCCAGAGCCGCGAGCCGGTGCCACCTGCCAGAATAATACCTTTGCGGGGGGTCATGATTGGGCCTCCAGTTGTGCCAGTACGGTTTTGAGGGCCGGTTCCCAGAGCGGTTGTTGCAGGCCGATACGGGCCAAACCCGTGCAATCCAGCCGCGAATTCAGCGGGCGTTTGGCAGGGGTCGGGTATTGGGCCGTCGGGATGTCGGTCACGGTGATTTGGCGGTTGGAAAGGTCGAATATCCGGCGGGCGAAATCGGCCCAGCTGACCGAGGGGGCACCGGAAAAATGATAGACGCCGGACAGGTCCGGTTGCTCCACCAACTTGCGGGCCATGTGGACACAGGCGCGGGCGATATCGGCGGCGGCGGAAGGGCCGCCGATCTGGTCGGCTACGATGGTCAGGGCATCGCGGCTTTGCGACAGCCGCCGCATGGTTTTGACAAAATTGCTGCCGGTGGCGGAAAACACCCAGGAGGGGCGCAAAATGGCATG
>JALWOO010000702.1 GCA_027083485.1 Amylibacter sp.
CGTCAAAATACCCGGCGGCGCGGCCTCCCAGCCCGCGATTGCCAACGGACGTTTGTACATCCTTTCGGCCAGTGGGCAGCTTCACGCTTTTCAATAGCGTTTCTATGCGCTATGGGATCGGTCTAATCTAAGTCAGGCCGGTTCCATGAGTTTTACCCTTGCCATTGTTGGGCGCCCGAATGTGGGCAAATCAACCCTTTTCAACCGTTTGGTCGGTCGCCGTTTGGCGCTGGTCGATGACCAGCCCGGCGTCACCCGCGATTTGCGCGAAGGCGATGCCCGCCTCGGGCCGCTGCGGTTCACCGTGATCGACACGGCGGGGCTTGAAGAAGCTACCGACGAGAGCCTTCAGGGGCGGATGCGGATGCTGACCGAACGCGCCGTGGAAATGGCCGATGTGTGCCTGTTCATGATTGACGCGCGCGTTGGTGTGATGCCGGCCGATCTGGTGTTTGCAGAAATCCTGCGGCGCAAATCCTCCAAGGTGGTTGTTGCCGCCAACAAGGCCGAGGGCCGCGCCGGTGAAGAAGGCTATTATGATGCGTTTTCGCTGGGTCTTGGCGAACCGATTCAGCTTTCTGCCGAACATGGCGAAGGCATGGATGATCTGATGCGTTTTCTGATGCCGATCCATGACGAATTCAAGGACCGCCAGATTGAACCGGAAACCGAAATCGAAGTGGCCGAAGACGGCGAAGATGACGACGGCGAAATCGTTTTCAGCGAAGGCCGCCCGTTGCAGATTGCCATTGTGGGGCGTCCGAATGCCGGAAAATCCACTCTTATCAATCAGATACTCGGTGAAGATAAAATGTTGACCGGCCCCGAAGCCGGCATTACCCGCGATGCGATTTCCACGAATTTCAACTGGGACGGCGTTCCCATGCGGATTTGGGATACGGCGGGTATGCGCAAACGGGCCAAGGTTCAGGAAAAACTGGAGAAGCTTTCTGTTTCTGACGGCCTGCGCGCGGTGCGGTTTTCCGAGGTTGTCGTGGTGCTTCTGGACGTGAATATGCCCTTTGAACAGCAGGATTTGCGCATTGCCGATCTGGCCGAGCGCGAAGGCCGTGCCGTGGTTATTGCGGTCAATAAATGGGACACCGAGACCGACAAGCAGGAGAAACTCCGCGATCTGCGCGAGAGCTTCACCCGCCTGTTGCCGCAGTTGCGCGGTGCGCCGATGGTGACGGTTTCCGCCAAAACCGGCCGTGGTATGGATCGTCTGCACAAGGCGATTTTACAGGCACATGCGGTCTGGAACCGGCGTATCAGCACCGCCCGTCTGAACCGCTGGCTGACCGGCATGCTGGAGGCGCACCCGCCCCCGGCACCGGGCGGAAAACGCATCCGTTTGCGGTATATGACGCAGGTCAAAACCCGTCCGCCGAGCTTTGTTGTGATGTGTAGCCATCCGGATTTGCTGGCGGAAAGCTATAGCCGTTACCTGATTAACGGGCTGCGCGATGATCTGGATTTGCCCGGCACACCGATTCGTTTGTTCATGCGGTCGCAGAGCGATAAGAACCCTTATCGCAACAAGGTCGAGAAAAAAGTGACCAAGTTGAACAAGCACCTTGAGGGGCGGTTCAATAAAACGGTCGGGCGTGGCACCAAAAAGCAAAAATAGCAGCCCTGCTTTGCCGACCCGCACCTTGTGTGCGACGTTGGCAAAGGGAGGTTGAAAACCGGCGATCCCTGATGACGGGTGTGCCGGCTGTTGATGGCCTGATGGTTGCTGCGTCAGTTTTTGATAAGGTTCCTCGCCCTTGTTCCAATGAGAACTGGCGCGGCACCATTTTCCGCGCTCACTTGTTGCTGACAGGTTCCGCCAGATCAAAATCCAGCTCTGATTGTAACTCGCCCCGCAGGCGGTCGATTTCCGTCGGGGAAATATTGCCGGGGGTTTTGATCAGGTTGATGTGTTCATAGGGATCATTGCGGTGGTCATAAAGTTCCTCGTTGCCGTCCCAATAGAAAATATAGCGGTGGGTTTTGCTGCGCACCGTGAGCGCGATTTGCGGGCTGTCGGTGTTGAATTTCCGCCCCCATGTCGCCACGGCTGTGCCGCGCAGTCTGGCTTTGGTGTTATTCAGGACCGGGGACAGATCCTGACCGCTGAATTGGCACGGGATCGGTTGGCCGATCTGTGAAAACAGGGTCGGGGCGATGTCGATCAGGGAAACCGGCTCATGGCTTTGGCCCGGCGCGATGTTCGGGCCTGCGATCATCAGGGGCACGCGCAAGGCCCGTTCCCAGAGCGTGAATTTGCGAAACGCCAGTTTTTCACCGAACTGCCAGCCGTGATCTGACCAGAGGATCACCAGCGTGTTTTCCCACAGATTGGTGGCATCCATATGGTCCAGAACCCGCCCCAAGAGCGCATCCGCATAGGCCACAGAGGCCAGATAGGCGCGCATGAAATCCTGATATTCGTTGAACCGGTGCAACAGGCGGCGCAGAAACTTACTGTCGTCGGCTATGGCGCGCCCCGAGGGGGGCAAGGGGGCCTGTGTGGTGAGGTTTTGGGGGTCAAAGCGGTTCATGCCCAGCCCCGGCGGATTGGCTATTTCGCCTTTGAACATATCGAAATAACGTCGCGGCACAACGAACGGCAAATGCGGACGATACAGGCCCAAGGCCCAGAACTGCCCTGTGGAACAGGCGTGCATCTGGTTGATCATCCAGTCGGTGTTCAGATCGTCAAACTGCGCCTGATCATCCGGCAGCGGGCCAAAATCGGTGTTGCGCCCGAGCTTTTTGGATTTGGCAAGCCGGCTGATCCGCGGGAACTGGCCAAGCGGGCGCTGTTCAAAATGGGTCCAGTCTTTGGTGTCGAAGTTTTCCGCGTTGACGTGAAAAACCTTGCCTGCGCCAAGGGTTTCAAAACCGGCGGTTTGCAAGCGCCCGACAAGGGAGGTTTTGGAGCCGGGGCGGTAATAATCGTGCCATTTGTGGTTGTTGGCATAAATGCCGGTTTCCCATGGCGTTTGGCCAAACAGGGTGGCGGTGCGCGACGGGGAACAGGCCGGTGCGGCCGCATAGGCGGATTGAAACACCATGGCCCGTTTGGCCAGACGGGTCAGGTTGGGCGTTTTGGCATCCGGGTGCCCGCCAAGCGGTTCGATCCAGTCGTTCAGGTCTTCGATCGAGAAAAAGAGGATATTTTGTGCTTTGCTCACGCGCCTGTATCCCTGCTGCTTGTCAATCGCAGGATGCAGGAAATGGCAGGCGATGCAAAGAGTTTAATGCACTCCGTGCGGGGGATATTTAGGCGAATTCGAAACAGGTCAAAGGGTTGCCAGCAGGCGGGCGGCCTCGGTGCGGGGATGGGTCAGTTTGCTGCGGTCTTCGCTTGGATGGAAACGGCCGCGCGTGGCGGTGGGCATCGGGGCGGGGGCAAAGGTTTCGATGCGGATTGCGGCATTGCGGGTTTCTTTGGCCCAGCTGTCGAACAGGGCTTTCTGGGCGGCCTTGGAGCTGCCGTAGGCCCCA
>JALWOO010000703.1 GCA_027083485.1 Amylibacter sp.
TTATGGCAGAGCGCAGCCGCGAAGTTGAAACCGTATCGGACAATGAAACCGCCTAGAACTTTAGATTTGTCCAAGGTTTTTTGTGCCCTATATCCCCTTGGCAGGGCATTCCTTCCCCCTCCCCTATCGGCCCTGCCGCTTCGCCCCTGTCCCGGGGGCGAAGCACTTTGAAAGGACAACAATGCAACAACCCCGCCCGCATGCCGCCCTTGATGGCCTGCCGGATCCGCAGAGGGACCCGCAGTTTTATGACGGTGTCCCGTTCAAGCGTTTTCTGGCATGGCTGATTGATGTCGGGGTCGTGAGTATATTCACCCTGCTGAGCGTATTTTTCACTTTCGGGGTCGGAATTTTTGTGTTTCCTCTGCTTTGGCTGGTGATCAATTTTGCCTATCGTGTGCTGACCATTGCCACGGGATCGGCCACTTGGGGCATGCGTTTTGCCGGAATCGAGCTTCGCAACATACAGGGCAACCGGTTTGATATGAGCGAAGCTGCAATCCATACGGTCTTGTATTATCTGCTGAATATGATGGTTCTTGGTCAAATCCTGAGCGCCGTCATGATGCTGAGCACCCCCAAAGGCCAAGGCTTGCATGATTATCTGCTCGGCACGACAGCAATAAACCGGCCAGTAGATTAGGGGCAATCTGCGCCATAATCTTAAAATTTTTTAGGATGTGGTGCTTGATATTGCATTTGTTCCGCTGTTACCTATATATTAACCTCTGATTTACTATGGTTCGTGTATGCGTCACACTTTGCCTCTGGCACCCCAGTTTTATGTTACCGCCCCGCAGCCCTGCCCCTATCTGGAAGGCCGCGAAGAGCGGAAGTTATTCACCGCCCTGCAAGGGGATCATGCGGTATTGCTGAATGATTCCCTGTCCCATCAGGGGTTTCGCCGTTCCCAGAATGTGCTGTACCGGCCCTCTTGTGCCGATTGCAATGCCTGCATGTCCGCCCGCATTCGGGTGGCCGATTTCAAACCGAAACGCAGCCAGAAGCGCATCCAGAAGAAAAACGCCTACCTGCGCCGCGAGGCCACCAGCCCCTGGGCAACCGAAGCACAATATGACCTGTTCAGCACCTATCTGGGCGCGCGCCATGCCACCGGCGGCATGGCGGATATGGATGTGTTCGAATTTGCCTCAATGGTAGAGGAAACCCCCGTGCGCAGCCGGGTTGTGGAATACCACGCACCGGCGCAAAACGGGGAAACACGCGACCGGCTGACCGCCGTTTGCCTGACCGATGTGCTGGATGACGGCCTGTCGATGGTGTATTCGTTTTTCGATCCGGAGATGGAGAAAAACAGCCTTGGCACCTATATGATCCTCGATCACATCGAAATCGCCCGCGCCGCCAATTTACCCTATGTGTATCTGGGTTATTGGGTGCCGGACAGCCCGAAGATGGGCTATAAGGCCAATTTCGCATCGCTGGAAGTCTATCACAAAGGCGAATGGTGTAATGTGGATGATCCGCAAGCCTTTGAAACAGATGCTCCGGCGATGGGTACTTTGCCTATTCCGGAACAGGTGGCAGCGATCACCCTGCCCGACATTCTGAATCGCTAACGCGAAATGACCCGGGCGGTACGCCCAAAGCGCCCCCTACCTGACCATCAGTTTGCGCCAGCGGTCCATCACATCCATCGGCGTGCCGCGGCCGGTGATGGTGTCAAAATACAGATCTTTCGTAAACAGCGATTGTTTATAGGCCATGCCGTTGGGATCCCGACAGGGTGTCAGGGCGATGGCATCATAAATGCCGCGCGCGGTCTCGCGTAAAAACGGATTGGGCCAAGGCGTGTTGCGCAGCTCCGACAGCAAGGCAATATCACAGCCGCAATCGAATTCGCCCTGCGCCGCCACACAGTAATCATGGCGCATACAGGCCGCATCCACCGGATCCACCGGCGCGCTGGCAAAGGCAAAGGAGCGCGGGTGATCCGGCCCGCACCAATTGCCGTAAACCGGAATACTGGGCAACATTTGCGCGAAAACGGGGCCGGAAACGGCAACAAAGCCGGACAGAAAGACCAGAAATGCCCCAAACGCCAGAACTTTCTTCATTGTTCAACCCTCTTTCAAACTGCTTTGTTCGCCCCATCATAGCGCAGCGCTCACCCTGTTCCAATTTGCAGATGGTCGCAGCTCGCGGCTTGTTCCGGTCCGCCCGCCCCCCATATTATCAAGGAACAGACAAATCGGAGATGACCATGTTAGATACCGCCCCAACAACCGTTCAGAGCGCCGATATCCACACCATCAAACGCTGGGTCGATGCCAACGAAATCCTGCTGGTAGACGTGCGCGAAACCGCAGAATTCGACAAGGAACACATCGCCGGTGCAATGCTGTTGCCGATGTCCTCTTTTGATGCGGGAATTTTTCCTGTTATTCCCGACAAAAAGGTGGTGCTGTATTGTGCCATTGGCAAACGCTCCGAAGCTGCTGGCAAAATGCTGCTGAACGAAGGGCATACGGGTGCTTTCCACATGACCGGCGGCCTGAGCGCCTGGAAGGCGGCCGGCCTGCCGATCGAGGAACAGTTCCTGCCCCCAAGCGAGCAGACCCCTGCGCCAGTTTTCCTTTGCCCCACAGCGGGCGCGGTTTTGATGCAGGAATATTTGCAGCCCCTGAACATCACCCTGCCGGTTCTGGCACAACACACCGGCCTGTCAGTCAATACGCTGGATGCGCTGGTCAAGGGCGAACAGGCCATGACCGTTGAAATCTCCTTGCGGCTGGCCCGTTATTTCAGCACGGCACCGGATTTCTGGGTGCACCTGCAACTGGATCACGATATGGAACAGGCACGCCATCATCTGGGTCAGGAAATCCGTCAACAGATCACCCCGAGGTGTGCGGGATAATCTCCTCTCCGGCCTGCGCGCAATGTGTCACCAAGGATGGTTATACATCCGGCCAACGGATCGCCGAACCACAATACCGGACCGGTGATGCGACTGGGTACAAACACGCTCTTGCCCCCGCCCGCTTGTGTGCGTAAAACAGCGCAACACATAAATCTGCGCGGATAGACCCATGCTTGACCTGACTTTTACAGAACCCAAACCCAAAACCATTGCAGGCGCGACCGGCGACTGGGAACTTGTGATCGGGCTTGAGGTCCACGCGCAGGTGGCCTCCAATGCCAAGCTGTTTTCGGGGGCCTCCACCACATTCGGTGCGGAACCCAATTCCAACGTGTCCTTTGTGGATGCGGCCATGCCGGGCATGCTGCCGGTAATCAACGAATTTTGCGTGGAACAGGCCGTGCGCACCGGCCTTGGCCTGAAGGCCGATATCAATCTGGTATCCGCCTTTGACCGCAAGAACTATTTCTACCCGGACCTGCCGCAGGGCTATCAGATCAGCCAGCTGTACCACCCGATTGTGGGCGAAGGCGAGGTTCTGGTCGAAATGGAACCGGGCGTGGCCCGTGTGGTGCGTGTTGAACGTATCCATCTGGAAC
>JALWOO010000704.1 GCA_027083485.1 Amylibacter sp.
CAGCGGATCAACGCCGGTGGTGGGTTCGTCCAGCAACAGGAAATCCGGATCATGGATCAGGGCGGCACACAGGCCGACCTTTTGTTTCATCCCGCCAGAGAGCTTGCCTGCGGGCCGGTCAAGAAAGGGAAACAGGCCGGTCGCTCGGGTAAGCCGTTCAATACGCCGTTTGCGTTCGGCGGCGTTCAGACCAAAGAGCTTGCCAAAGAATTCAAGGTTTTCCTGAAGGCTGAGGTCGTGATACAGGTTGCGCCCCAACCCTTGCGGCATAAACGCCAGCCTGCGGCCAATGCGGGAGCGGTGGGCCGCGTTGGACATATCGCCGCCAAGGGTTTCGATGTCACCGCTTTGCAAACGTTTGGCACCGGCCACCAGCCCCATCAGGGTGGATTTCCCCACCCCGTCCGGCCCCAGCAGGCCGACCATTTTACCGGCGGGCAGGCTGAGCGTCACATCCTGCAACGCCGTTACCTTGCCATAGGCATGGGTTACGGATGTCAGCCTGGCGACCGCATCCATTTTTTCGACAACGAGGGTCAATTGCTTGTGCCTCCGCTGGCCGGATCAGGCAGTCGGGTCATTAATGGCGGTGTCAGGCCTTCAGGCCAGCCGGCCAGTCCGGTTTTGGAGGCAAGCCGCACCCAGGCCACGCCGCGAATGCCGGTTTTCACGCGCTCGATCCGTTCTTGTACCAGCTCTGGCGGGATCCGCACCCGAATGCGGAACATCAGGCTTTCGCGTTCTTCCAGTGTTTCCACCTGTTTGGGGGTGAACTGGGCTTGCGGTGCCACAAATGATACCACCGCCGGAATTGCGGCGTCGGGGATGACGTCGATTACAATGCGGGCCTGATCGCCGATTTGAAGGCGCGCAGCGGCGGTCGCGGGCAGGAAAAACTCCATATAGACATCTTCCAGACTGACCAGCGTCAGGACTTTGCCGCCACTGCCGACCACCTCGCCCGGTTGCGCCAGACGATACAGAACCCGACCAACGACCGGCGCATAAAGGGTGCTGTCGGCAATCTGGGTTTCGATCTGTTTCAGAGCAGCCTTTTCCGCGTCGACAGCCCGTTTTGCAGCATCGACACCGGCCTTGGCAGCAATCAGGGCGGCATCAGAGAGCTGCGCTTCGGTGCGTTTAATGTCCAGCGCTTCCTGAGGGACCACTCCTTTGCGGTTCAATTCCTCGGAGCGTTTCACTTCGCTTTGGGCAAGCGCCAGCTTTGCCTCGGCCTGACTTACACCGGCCTGCGCCACAGCGACTGCGGCTTCGGCGCTCGCGATTGCCGCCAAGGATCGCAGGCGCTGGGCTTCCAGTTCGGCCGTATCCATCACCGCCAGCACATCACCGGCTTTGACAAGATCGCCCTCGCGTACGTTGATGGCTTTCACCCGTCCGGGCAGGCGGGCGGAAACATCGATCAGATCGGCCTCGATGCGGCCATTGCCCCGGGCGAACCCTTCGGGTGGCAGATCGTTGGGGGCCAGGAAAACTTTCCAGGCGGCAAAGCCCATGAACGCCGCAAGCACGGCGAGGATAAGGAAGATGGAAAACTTGCGCGACATGGCGGTTACTCCTTGGAACGGGGGGTGTGGGGGCAGGGATTCATTTTGGTGGCTTCCCGTGATAAAAATCTTGCAAGACATCGACAGCCTGTTCGGCGGTTTCGACAAAGGTAAACAGATCGCGGTCGTCCGGCGCAATTACACCTTCGGCAATCAGGAAGTCGAAATCAACCGCCCGTTGCCAGAATTCTGCACCAAATAAAACCACAGGTATGCGCGGCATTTTGCCGGTCTGGATCAGGGTCAGGGACCCGAAGAGTTCATCAAGAGTACCAAACCCGCCGGGAAAGGCCACAAGCGCCTTGGCCCGCATCAGGAAATGCATCTTGCGAATAGCGAAATAGTGGAACCGGAACGCGAGGTCCGGCGTAATGAAGGGGTTTGGTTTTTGTTCCCGGGGCAGTGTGATATTCAACCCGATGGAGCGCGCATCGACATCGAATGCGCCGCGATTGGCGGCTTCCATGATGCCGGGGCCCCCGCCGGTAATCACCACAAAATCGCGGCGGTTTTCCTGCTGGAATCGCTTGGAAACCAGAGAGGCAAAGCGGCGGGCCTCCTCGTAATAGCGGGCTTGCCGATGGTGGCGGTTTGCGATCTCCAACAGCTTTCTCGCACTGGCAGAATCGGGGTTTTCTGCACAGGCCCGCTCGGCCTCATCCAGCTGTTTTTGTGTTTCTTCCGGTGATCGGGTTCGGGCGCTGCCAAAGACCACAACCGTGGACTCAATTCCGTGATCGTGCAAGGCCCGCTCCGGTTTCAGCAGTTCCAGTTGCAGGCGCACAGCGCGCAGATCGTCTTTGGAGAGTAAATCCGCATCTTCATAGGCCAGCTTGTAGGCCGGATTCTGCATAATTTCCTGTTGCAGCTTTATCTGCCAGTCGGAGTCTGTCATGGCTCTAACCTTTTGCGCATTGCATCCCAGTGGACTGTTTGCCCTTGTTCCGGCACCAGTGTTTTCCAGCCGTTTTTATCCTGCAATAAAGTGGAAAATATCTGCGAGGCTTCGGCTTCGCCATGCACAACAAAGGTCTGTTTCGGGGGCGTTTTAAAGTAGCGGGTCCAGTTCAGCAAAGCGGCCTGATCTGCGTGGGCGGAAAAGCCGTTCAGGGTGTGGACACTGGCATTAACCGGAATTTCCTCTCCGAAAATACGCACGGATTTGGCCCCGTCCACCAAACGTCGGCCCAAAGTGCCCTGTGCCTGAAATCCGGTAATCAGCACGCTGCACCGGGAGCGGGCAAGATTGTTGCGCAGGTGGTGACGGATGCGTCCGGCATTGCACATGCCGCTGGCGGAAATGATAATGGCACCGGACCGGATCTGGTTCAGGGCTTTGGATTCTTCCACGCTGGCGGTGAAATGCAAATAGGGCTGATTGGAGCCGGCCTCGTGCCAATCCACCAAATCGCGGGCCTGTTTGTCAAACAGTTCAAAATGTTTCTGGGTGATGCGGGTTGCCTTGGAGGCCATGGGGCTATCGACAAATATCTTCAGGTCATGCAGGCCGCCCTGGTGGGTGAGCCGGTGCAGGTGGTACAGGATTTCCTGTGTCCGCCCGACAGCAAAGGCCGGCACAATCACATTGCCACCTTTGATGTTCAGCGTGGTGTCGACAACCTCTGCCAGTTCTTCCAGCGTGGCCCCCTGACTCTTGTGCAGGCGGTTGCCGTAGGTGGATTCGATAAACAGGATATCGGTATCGTCTATCGGGGTCGGATCGCGCAGAATCGGGCGGTCCGGTTGACCAAGGTCGCCGCTGAACACGATTTTGGTTTCTTGGCCGGCTTCGGTTATCCAGACCTCGATAATGGCGGACCCCAGAATATGCCCCGCATCGCGAAACCGGCAGCGCACATCGTCGCCCGGGGTGACATTGGTGTCATATTTAACCGGCCGCAGCAGC
>JALWOO010000705.1 GCA_027083485.1 Amylibacter sp.
CGTGATCGTGGGAATGGTCGTGATGATGGTGGTGGTCCATATCCAAACGACATTCGCCGGTGCAATAGGTATCGCACAAATCGCAGGTTTCCACTGTTGCGCCCGGTGCGTTGGCGCCCTGACCCTCTACATGATGGTGGTGGCTTTCCTGTACGGCCCCGACCTCGGCTTCAAATCCCAGAACCTGCGTGCGGTATTTACAGGTGCCACAAGTGGGCGGCACCACTTCGCCGACTTGTTCCATAACCCGCTCGGCAAAGGTTTCCAGAACCTTCGGGTGATCATTCAGGTATCCGGCCTTAACAAATGTGATCTCGGGGTATTTTTCCGCGCATTTATCGGTAAAGCCGTAAATCCGGTCGATCAGAATACCAGTAAACAGGAAATACGGGAACACAATCACCCGTTTATATCCCAGCTTGGCCACATGATCGAGCGTCGGCTCCACCAGCGGGAAAGTCACGCCGGAATAGCCGACCTCGCACCAGCCAAACCCCATGCCTTCCCACAACATGCGGGCGACTTTGGACACATTGCCGTTGGCATCCGGATCCGACGCCCCGCGCCCGATCACCACCAGCGCGGTTTCGGCCAGCGGCAAGTCGCCATGTTCCGCGTTGGCCTGATCCACGGCCTCCTGCACCCGATCACCGGCGGCGGCCAACATCTTCGGGTCTACGCCCAATTCACGGCCATAGGTCAGGTTGATACCGTGCTTGGTACCATAGGTGTTCAGCACCGTCGGAATATCGTTCTTGGTGTGCATGGCCGCAAACAGCATACCGGGAACAGCCAGAATGCGGGTGCAGCCCTGTGCGCGCAGATTGTCCAGACCGTCGCGGATTACCGGATTGGCAAATTCCAGATAACCGTAATCCACCGCCCAGTCATCCGGCAAATAGGCCGGCAGCTTTTCTGCCAGCACGGCGAATTCCTTCACAGCGGATTGACTGCGCGAGCCGTGCCCACAAATCATTACCCCAATTTTTTCGGCCATCGGCGCGGTCCTTTCAGTTCTGTTGCGGAAAGGCAGCCGCTATTCTTGTGACGATTTCGCCGCTGGCCCCCTGTTTGGGTCGACCCTTGGCGAACACCTCTCCGGCCCTTGACAGGGCGTCGTCTTGCGATGGTTATAGGATGACAGGAAACAAGAGACAATGCGCTTTGCGTCAATGCCGCAGCCAAAAACGGCAGCTTACAGCATCCGGATCACATCCGCATCAATGGCCAGCATATAACCTTTGCGGCTGATATTCTTGACCAGCAGTTGCGAAACCATCTGATTGCCCAGCTGATCGCGCAAACGTTTGATTCGTGTGGCACCGGCAGCTTCGTCGCAATCAATCACTGCTTTGCCGGTGATCATCGATTCAAGATCGGCACCGGAAATCACCTCATCATCCAGACGGGCCTCGCATAGGACCGACAGGGTTTCACAAATGCTCTCGGTCAGGGAAAATTCCATATTGTTGATATGCACGACCCGTTCATCACGGCTGACAATCAGGCTGGTGATGTGAATACCGTTTTGTTCAATCTCGGACATGCGCCGCGACAGGCCGTAATTGGTAATCAGGAAATACAATGCAGACAACAACAACGCCGAGGCCAGCATCAGCAACACGAAAATGATGTAACGATAGCTTTGCAGCACTTCCCCAAAAGCTGTGCCGGACTGGGCCATGATTTCCAGCAATTTGACTTGCTCGGTTGTGGTCAGCGCATTATTTTCCATAAAAATGCGCTCAACCCGATCATTAAACGCATTGGCATCGGGCAAGGTGGTAAACAGCACAACCGCCGTTACCATCAACAAAAGCAACACCAACACCGACCCCGACACCACAACGGAACGGGGTTTAATCAGCTTTTGCAATTTTGCCAGCCTAGTAGCGGAGGAAGTATTGTCCTGCATTTGCCTGCCTTTGATTGGCACCCTTGCGGTCAAACCGCGATAACACCCGCAGCAAAACCCAGTTATCCTTAGCAATACGCTTTGCTACGCGTTTTTCCAAGAGCGCCGGATTGCTACAGGCCGGTCCTTGCAAGCGCATCACCCCGTAATGAAGCTGCAAATTGCTGCCGCCTGCCTGTTTGGCTTTGTAATCAACAAAGCACACGTTTTGCGCCGATGCCATGCCCGGCGACAAGAGCGCGGCCACAACAAAACCTGCAGTGATTGTTTTTCTGATCTGTTCCATGCTCAGGAATGTGGCGGTTCCGCGCCGGTAATTCAATATCAAAGGCCTTAAACACCCATGATATTAGATAACAAGCGCCGGTAATTGCCTGACAAACGGGGTTCGGGCCAAGTTGATTGCAGACAGCGACTCCTCGCAAAACACCCGAAAGGACATCACATGTTTCGTACATTCTCTATCGCAGGTATCACCGCAATCGCTCTGGCCGCAGCCCCGCAAGCGCAGGCGCGCAGCAACTTTGACAACTTTTTACTGGGGGCCACAGCCATCGCCATTCTGGGCATTGCCGCAAACCAGAGCAAAGCCCGTCCGGCACCTGTGACACGGCCATATGAACAACCCCGTTACAACCATAACCGCCAGCCGGAGCGTGTGCAAAAGCACATCGTTATCCAGAAGAAGAACAAAACCATCTATAAAGATGTCTATATTACCCGCGTGGCAAAGCCCAAGCATTGCCTGCGTAAGCGGTGGACAAATTCCGGTTGGGTTACCTATTACGGTAAACAGTGCCTTGCCAAATACAACCGGAACCACGACTACAGTTTCAACCGGTAAACACACCAAAACCTCGTACTAAAGGCAGCACTCCGGCTGCCTTTTTTTATGGGTCTTTGATCCAGACTTCGACGCGCTGGTTAATGTTTTTCCCAACCTGCGTATCTTCACAGGCAAGCGGTGATGCTTCGCCAAAACCGCTTACTTTAATCACCACATCATCAAGGCCTCCATCCGGTGCGGACGCTTTCAGGGCTTCCAGAACAAGTTCCGCACGCTGGTTGGATCGCTTGATATTTTCCTCTGATCCTCCGGCAGCATCACTGAAACCGATCAAATGTATCTGTTTATCCGCATAGTTACCCAGCATCAGCCCCGCGGCCAAAGCCGTAATATTCTGGCGTGACGGGCCGCTCAAATCCCTGGAGCCGGGTTTAAACCGAAAGGTTGCCGACAAGCGTTTAGCCCCGTTTTGCAGCTGCATCAGCTGTTTAATGGTTGCCAATGGCACTTCTTTTTCGGCTTGTGCGATCGAGTTAATCAACCGCAATCCCTGAGCATTGACTGGCAAGGATGTGACCCCCAAATCCCCATACCCCAGATTACGCAACAGGTTTTGCGCCTGATCTGACTGCTCAAATTCCAGAAATTCGCGGGCAAACAAGGGCAGCCGTGTTTTGGGTTTGTATAAATGGTGATCGAAAACCAGCGGATAGCCCCCTGATTTCAAGGTGAACCCGGACGGTATGGAATATATCCCGCAGGCCCCGCGC
>JALWOO010000706.1 GCA_027083485.1 Amylibacter sp.
GCCGTTCGGTAAAGCCCATTTCATCCAGCAACCGGTTTGCCTCTGCCGGATCGAATTGAGCGTTTTTATGCAGGTTTTCCTCGGAAAAGAACGGGCTTGCCGGCAATGCAGTCATGTTGCCCTCTGTCGCAAGGCCGAAATACAGCACCCGATTGATCAACACGCGATCAATGCTCAGGGACAGGGCTTTGCGGAAACGAATATCGCGCAGCACTTTGCGCCATTTGGGATTGGAAAAATTCAGGTTCGGATAAATCGCGATCTGTGATGCGCTGCCGTTTTGCCATAGGCGCAGTTGATAATTGCCACCTTCCATTTCGCCCTTTTTCAGGATCGGCACGTTTTGAAAGTTCAGTCCCCGCGCCTGCAAATCGGCCTCTCCGGCATTGGATTTGGCCGCAACCAATCCCTTGCCAACGATATCCATTTCTACGGTGTCGATATAGGGCAACTGCCAGCCATGGCTGTCGACACGGTGAAAGAACGGGTTGCGCACAAACTGGCGGCGGCTTTCCTTGCCGGTATCTGCGGGCATCCAGGGTTGCAGGGTGGGTAGGCTCGGATTGTTGAATTTATACATGTTGTCGCGCTTGTTGTGCAGCGCGGCCCAGGAGCGGACTTTCTTCTTGGCGATTTCTTTGGCCAGCTGTTCAGGATTTGCATAGGCCTTGTGGAACTGGCGCAGATAATGGGCAGGGCGATAAATGAACGGCGGGCGCGCTTGTGCCAATTGCACCAGAAAACCGGGGTTGGGTTTTGCCCATTCAAAAACCACAGTGGTTTCATCAGGGAAACTGACGTGTGGCAATTCTCCGTCCAGCCGCATAAAGGATGGCGGTCCCGAAGGCGACAGTTCCTTGTTGTTGGCTATATCCTGCCACCAGTAACGGAAATCATCGCTGGTAAAGGGTTTGCCATCGGACCATTTATGGCCTTTGCGCAGTTTCAGCGTAAAGACACGGCCTTCGCTGACAACCACGTCCTGCAAGATATCCGGCACCAGATTGTATTTTTCGTCATAGCCGACCAAACGGGCATAGCCGTAAACAACCATCTGGCGGATGTCCTTGGAGCGGGTAATCATTGTGTGCAAGGTGCCGCCCTGCTGGCCGAATTTCCGTCCTTTGGCGGCCATATCGACAATCAGAGGCTGTTCTGGCAGACGTTCATCAATCGGGGGCAGGATGCCGTAATCGACCTGATCCTCCCAGAATTCGGATTCATGCCAGGGGCTGTTCTTTGGTGTGCGCATTTCCGGATCGGCCAGCGCCGGAAGCGCAAGTGCACAGGCCAGAAGCAGGCTGACGGGTTTCAGTATCTGCATCATAACGCAACCCTCACGAAATGGCCGGGGTCGGTTTCCACCAGTTCCGGCGCAATCATGTCCTTGAAGCGGTATTCTTCGGGCCAGCTCAGCGGATTTCCCGCGCCGGTGGCCACAGCATCCAGATCGATTTTCTGGCAGACGCTGGGTTCCAGACAGGCGGCGATCAGGGCTTTGGTATAAGGATGCTTGGGCGCGGTAAACAGCACATCCGGCGCGGCCTGTTCTACGATCTGCCCGCGCCGCATGACCGCAACTTCATCCGCGATGCGCGCGACCACGGCCAGATCATGGCTGATGAATAGATAGGACAGATTCAGCCGGTCGCGGATATCTTCCAGCAGTTCCAGAACCTGCGCCTGCACCGATAAATCCAGCGCCGAGGTCGGTTCATCACAAACCAGCAAACTGGGCCGAAGCGCCAGCGCGCGGGCAATTGACAGGCGTTGACGTTGGCCACCGGAAAACGCATGTGGAAAACGGCGCAGCATGGACGTATTAAGCCCCACTTGTTCCAGAAGCTCTGCGGCCCGATCCCGCCGTTCCCGACGGGTGCCCATGCCATGGATTTCCAATGGCTCGGTCAGCGTATCAATTACCTGCATCCGCGGGGACAGGGAGCTGAAGGGATCCTGAAAAACCATCTGCGCTTGCCGTTGAAACCGGCGTTTTGCGTCCGGCTCGAGGTTTTCGACCTCGAGCGGTGTAGCGCCGTTTTCCGGCCAGAAACGGATTTTGCCGCCCCTGTCCGGTGCGCGTGCGCCCAGCGCAATTTGCGCAACGGTGGATTTGCCGGAACCGGACTCCCCGACAATGGCAAAGGTCTTGCCGCGCCCGATGGTGAAATTCACCCCGCTTACGGCCTTGACCAGCCCGCCTTTGGACAGAAAACCGCCGCCGCGCAGATCAAAGCTTTTGGAGACATCCTGCAACTGCAATATTGGATCCTCGACAAGGCGGGCGCAACTCGGGTCGGCCTTATGCGGGATCACAGGGGCTGCCGCGATCAGTTGTCGGGTATACCCATGCATCGGATCGTCGATCACTTCGGCGACAGGACCGGATTCCATGATCCGGCCCTTACGCATGACCAATACTTTGTCGGCAGCATTGGCCACTACGCCCAGATCATGGGTCACAAGGATCACCGCCATGCCGGTTTCCTGTTGCAGATCCTTGATCAACCCCAAAACCTGTGCCTGAGTGGTTACATCCAGTGCGGTTGTCGGTTCATCTGCAATCAGCAAATCGGGTTTGGCAATAATCGCCATGGCAATCATGGCGCGCTGACGCATACCGCCGGATATTTCGAATGGATAGGAGCGATACACCCGTTCCGGATCCGGAAAGCCGACCCGCTCAAAGCTGTTAAGAACTTCCTGTTTGGCGCTGCGTTTGCTGTGGCCCCGATGCAGGCAGAGAACCTCGCTTACCTGCGCGCCGATTTTGTGCATCGGAGACAGGGAATGCATGGGTTCCTGAAAGATCATCGAAATCCGGTCGCCGCGAATATCGACCAGTTCCCGTTCGCTGAGTGATAGCAAATCGCAGCCGCCGGTTTGTGAGCCGAGAAACGCTGTGCCGGAATGTACCCGCGCGGCTTTGGGCAAAATACGCAGGATGGCGCGACAGGTCTGGGTTTTGCCTGAACCGGATTCCCCAACCAAAGCCAAGGTTTCACCACAATTCACATCAAAATTGATATCACGAATGAGTGCGGGGCCTTTTCCAAATCCAATAGACAGGTCGCGCACCTTTAACAGTCGTTTCTCACGCAATCCCGTTTCCCCCGTCCTACCTGTCATGTGGTTTATTTATTGTGTTATAACAGGTTAAGCCAGGCTAGCTTCAAAATACAAGGATATTAATAAAATTGCTACCAAGCGTGACCGGAGGGATGGTATTTTACAGCCGCAAATCGGCTACGTCGACTGGCAGGATGTGTTTTAGATCATAAATCACGCTACATGGTTTGCCCAATGCCTTGAGCGCCTCTGCCCCAATATCGTGAAACTGTTGGTGGGCGACGGCCAGAACGATGCCGTCATAGGCCCCTTGCTGCGGGGCATCCAGCAAATCAATGCCGTATTCGGCCTTGGCGGCGGCTTTGTCGGCGCAGGGGTCATAGACCTGTACTTGCACACCGTATTCCTGCAACTCCGCAATCACATCCACCACGCGGGTATTGCGCAGGTCGGGGCAGTTTTCCTTGAAGGTCAGGCCCATGATCAGGATTTTTGCGCCAACCACCGGTACTGTTTTTCGGATCATGGCCTTTATCAGCTTGGCAGCCACCACCTTGCCCATATTGTCGTTGATCTTGCGGCCGGCCAGAATGATTTCCGGATGATATCCCGCCGCCTGTGCCTTGTGGGTCAGGTAGTAGGGATCAACCCCGATGCAATGCCCGCCGACAAGGCCGGGTTTGAACGGTAGAAAATTCCATTTGGTGCCAGCTGCTTCCAGCACTTCGCCGGTGTCGATCCCAAGCCGGTCAAAGATCAGCGCCAGTTCATTCACCAGCGCCACATTCACATCGCGCTGGGTGTTTTCGATCACCTTTGCGGCCTCTGCCACACGGATCGAGCTGGCCTTATGGGTGCCAACGGTGACAATCCGGCGGTAAAGGGCATCGACAAAATCAGCGGTTTTCGGGGTGGAACCGGCGGTGATCTTGACGATATTCACCAGCCGGTGGGTTTTGTCCCCCGGATTGATCCGTTCGGGGCTGTAGCCGACAAAGAAATCCTCGTTGAACCGCAGGCCGGATGTCTGTTCCAGCACCGGCACGCAATCCTCTTCTGTGGCTCCGGGGTAAACGGTGCTTTCATAAATCACTGTGTCACCGGGTTTTAGCGCCTTGCCCACGGTTTTTGATGCGGCAATCAGTGGCGACAGATCCGGTTGTTTGTAAGCGTCAATCGGGGTGGGGACGGTGACGATAAACACAGTGCAATCATTTAACGCCTGTGGATCTGTGTGAAAGCCGAGCTTGTCAGCCTTGGCCAGCTCATCACTGGAAACCTCAAGCGTGGCGTCATGGCCACGGGCCAATTCCGCAATCCGTGCCGGTTTGGTATCAAATCCGACCACAGGAAAATGCTTGCCGAATTCCACAGCCAGCGGCAACCCCACATAGCCCAGCCCGATGATCGCGATTTTCACAGAACCCAGATCGCCCATATCACACTCCGTAATAATCCCGATACCAGGCTACAAAATTCGCGACACCTTCCTGAACCGACGTCTGCGGCTGGTAATTCACCAGATGCTTTAGCAATTCACAATTAGCCCATGAAGCCGGCACATCGCCGGGCTGGATATCCATAAAATTCTTTTCGATCGTGCGGCCGATTTCATTTTCAATCGCGCCGATGTAATCCAGCAGCCGGACCTTTTCCGAATTGCCGATGTTCATCACCCGAAACGGGGCCACCGGCGAAAGGGAATCGCCGGGAATATCCTGCCAGTTGGCACGGGCGGAATTTTTTGGCGGCGGTGCCTTGATCAACAGGGCAATGGCGCGAACGATATCGCCGACATAGGTGAAATCCCGTTCCATGTTGCCATGGTTGTAAACGTCAATCGGCTTGCCTTCCAATCCGGCCTTGGTGAATTTGAACAGCGCCATATCGGGGCGCCCCCATGGGCCGTAAACGGTAAAGAACCGGAACATGGTCACCGGTAAATCCCACAGATGCGCATAGGAATGACCCATGTTTTCTGTCGCCTTTTTGGTGGCGGCATAAAGGGACATTTGCGTATCGCATTTCTGGGTTTCGGTGAACGGCATTTCCGTATTGGCCCCGTAAACCGAACTGGTGGAAGCCATCAACAGGTGTTTCACATCCAGTTCGCGTGCAATTTCCATCACGTTGAAGGTGCCGTTGATATTGGTTTCAATATAGGTGCGCGGGTTTTCGATGGAATGGCGCACACCGGCTTGTGCCGCCAGATGTACAATCGCGTCCGGCTGAAAATCCCGTGCTGCCTGAAAAAAGCGATCCGTGTCGCAAATGCTGACTTCCAGTGCGCTAAAATGCGGGTTCTCTGCCAGAATTTCATGGCGACGCTGTTTCAGCTGCACATCGTAATAATCGGTAAGGGAGTCGATCCCCAATACCTCGTGACCCTGTTCCAACAACTGTTTTGCCAGATGGAACCCGATGAAACCGGCGGTGCCTGTAACCAGAACCTTTTGCATGATCGTCTTGCCTGTCATTGATGTGCTGCACAACGCAGATTGCGCCTTATGGCATTTGAAAAGCCCTTCAACAAGGGGGGCAGAGTTCTTCATTGCCAGCCTTTGTACATCGTGATTTAGTCTGTCTGGATGCGGATGCAATTGACACGCGCAAATTTGTGATAGGTCAATAACAAAGGTTTGAAAACAATGAAAATTATATCGGAGGATGCCTGTTTTGGCGGAGTGCAGGGGGTTTATTCCCATAAATCGGATGCCTGCAATTGTGATATGACGTTCGGCCTGTTTTTGCCGGAACAGGCGAAAACCGCCAAGGTGCCGGTATTGTGGTATCTGTCCGGCCTGACCTGTACCCACGAAAATGCCATGGTCAAGGCGGGCGCTCAGGCATGGGCGGCGGCACGGGGGATGGCGCTGATTTTCCCCGATACCTCACCGCGTGGGGATGGTGTTGCCGATGATGATGATTTTGCGCTGGGGCAGGGGGCCGGATTTTATGTGAATGCTACGCAAGACCCATGGAAGCCCCATTACCGGATGTGGGATTATGTAGCGGATGAGCTGCCCGCGCTGGTAATGGCGGAATTTGCGCTGGAGGTGGACCGTCAGGCGATCACCGGCCATTCGATGGGGGGGCACGGGGCACTGACCTTGGGAATGACGCGGCCGGAGCAATATAAATCGGTATCCGCCTTTGCGCCTTTGGCCAATCCGTCCGGCTCCGATTGGGGCAAGGCCCAATTCAGCGCCTATCTGGGGGATGACAGGCAGGCGTGGCAGGCCCATGACGCCAGTATTCTGATGCGGGAACGCGGCCATCCGCAGCCGGTTCTGGTGGATCAGGGGGCTTCGGACCAGTTCCTGAACCTGCTGCAACCGGAAAAGCTGGCCGAGGCCATGGCCGCCCGCCGCCAACCGGGCGTATTTCGGATGCAACCGGGGTATAACCACAGCTATTTCTTTGTGGCCAGTTTCATGCGTGACCACGTTGATTTTCATGCTGATGCGCTGGGCTTGTGATGCCGACACGGATTTTCATAGATGCCGATGCATGCCCCGTACGAAACGAGGCAATGCGCGTGGCCAGCCGTCACAAACTACAGGTTTATGTTGTCTGTAACGGGGGCTTGCGGCCGAGCCTTGATCCGCTGGTGGAAACCGTGATTGTGCCGGATGGGCCGGACGTGGCCGACATGTGGATTGCCGATCGTGCGGGCAAGGGCGATGTGGTGATTACCGGCGATATTCCCTTGGCGGCAAAATGCGTGGAATCCGGTGCGCGGGTGATCCGCCACAATGGCGAAATGTTTACCCCTGCCAACATCGGTAATCTGTTGGCGACCCGTGACCTGATGGCCGATTTGCGCGCTGCCGATCCTTTCCGGCAGGGCGGTGGTAAACCCTTTGGCAAGGCTGACCGTTCGCGATTTCTGGATACCATGGAACGCGAAGTGCGTTTTGCGAAGAAGGAGGCCGAATGAGCCGGATAGAAGCTGTTGTTTTCGATATTGGACGGGTGCTGATCGAATGGCACCCCGAAGAATTCTTTGACGACATCATGGGCAGCACACAGGCCCGCAAACAGATGTTTCGCGAGACGGCCATTCTGGACATGAACGACCGGATCGACATGGGCGAACCTTGGCGGGAAACCGTTTATGCGCTGGCAGATCAATTCCCGCAATACGCGGATTATATCCGGCTTTGGCATGATCGCTGGCTGGATATTGCGACACCTGCGATTGACTGGTCGGTCCGGCTCAAGGCGCAGTTACTTGCCAAAAACATACCGGTGTTTGCTCTAACAAATTTCGGTGTCGGCACCTTTGAGGTGGCGCAACAGGCCTATCCGTTTTTACAGGATTTCGACCGGATATTTGTGTCGGGCCAGTTGAAAATGATGAAGCCGTACCCGGCTTTTTATGCAGTTCTGGAGACCGAAACCGATACCAATCCGGAAACCTTGTTGTTCACGGATGATCGGCCTGAAAATCTGGAAACTGCTCATATGCGTGGCTGGAAAACCCATTTGTTTACCCATCCGAAAGGCTTGGCCGAACGGCTGGTGGTCGAAGGCTTGTTAACCCCTCAGGAAGCGGAGCTGGAATAGATGCATATACCCTTTATCGGTTTTGACGAAATGGATTCCCTGCTGGATTGGCAGGGCGTAACGGACGCTATGCTCGCCGGTCACCGGCTGGCCGCGCCCAGCATCTCGGATGGATTCGCCTATCGCGGCGACGATACACTGTTGTCTCGGGCGGCGTGGATTGATGGCCTAGGTGTGGCGGTCAAAAGCGCCACCATCGTGCCGTCAAATGTGGCCAAGGGCCTGCCGATGATCCACGGCGGAGTGATGGTTTTTGCAGATGATACCGGCGTGCTGGAAGCGGTGATTGATTTCCATTTGGTGACGAAATGGAAAACCGCAGGGGATAGCCTGCTCGGGGCCAAGCTGTTGGCCCGCAAAGATATTAAGAAAGTGCTGATTGTCGGGGCCGGCACGGTCGGAGCCAATCTGGTAGCGGCCTATGGTTCTGCTTTTGACGGGTTGCAATTCAGCGTCTGGAACCGGACAGCGGCAAAGGCCGTGAATTTTGCGAAATCCCTGCAAGCGGATTACGATATTTCGGCTGTTAGTGATCTGCCCGCTGCTGTGGCGGCTGCGGATGTGGTTTGTGGTGCAACCATGTCCACGGATCCGGTTGTGCAGGGTGAATGGTTACAGGCAGGTCAGCATATTGACCTGATCGGTGCCTATCGCCCTGATATGCGAGAGGCTGACGACACCGCCCTGACCCGCTCTCGGATTTTTGTTGATAGCCGTGAAACCACGCTGGATCACATTGGCGAGCTGAAAATTCCGCTCGAAAACGGGGTGATTACCCGTGATGATGTGCAGGGTGATCTTTATGATCTGGCTCAGGGCAACGCCGGACGGCAGGCAGACAGCGACATCACCCTGTTTAAAAATGGCGGCGGTGCGCATCTGGATCTGATGACCGCAAAATACATCTTGCAAAAATGGAAGACCCTAAATCCATGAATATGCTGCGTGAATACACAAGGGAGAAGGGCGGTTTTGCCGACTTGTCCAATGGCCGCATATTCTATCAATGGCACGGACCTGCTAAGGGGCCGGTTCTGGTTCTGGTGCATGGGCTAAGCACGCCCGGCTTTGTCTGGCGCGATATGCTGTCGGAACTGGTGCAAGCGGGATATCGGGTGCTGACTTTTGACCATTTCGGGCGCGGGTTTTCCGAATATCCGGGGCAGGCGCAGACCAGCGATTTTTTCGTCAAGGAACTGGATGAACTGCTGGAGGTTCTGGGGGTTCAGGATCCGGTTACCTTGCTCGGCTATTCCATGGGCGGCGGTATTGTTGCCAGCTTTGCGGCTTTGCAGCCTGATCGCATTGGCCGTTTGATCCTGTTGGCTCCGGTCGGGTTGCGCAGCAATCTGGGTGGTTTTTTCACTACGCTGTTGTTGATACCGGTTGTCGGGGATGTGTTGATGGGGCTGTTTGGCCCAAGCCGTTTTCGCAAAGGGTTGCGGATGTCGGCCGGAGAAGAAAACGTAGCCCCCGAGATGATCGACATGCAAATCGCCGAAACCCGCCAGCCGGCCTTTGCCGGGGCGGTGCTCAGCAGTTTGCGCCATGTGATTCGCACGGATTTGCGTCCGGCACATGAAAAACTGGCCAGAGCCGGGGTGCCGATACTGGCAATATTCGGGGAAAAGGACACGGTGATCCCGATTGCCAGCGCCGAAATCCTGCGCCAGCGTATCCCGCAAGCGCAGATTGTTGTTGTACCGGAGGCCGGCCATGGCCTTGCCTATACCCACGCCGATCAGGTGAGTGGCTTGGTGCTGGAATTTATCCGGCCAGAGCCATTCGAACGAGCCTGATTGCCAGTAAGACCGGCAAGGAGGCATGCATCAGCAGGTCGAAAATATCGATAGGTTTGGTCAAGGTGCCCTGAAACAGCATCCGCAGTTTTTCCACCAGATGCGGCTCGGGAAAAAACGGGGCCAGACCCAGCGCGAGCGCGCCAATGATCAGGGTGGGCAGGGGGAGGTTGTCGATGAATTCCATTTTCAGGATCCTGTCTGGTTGTTTGGTCACAAGAGGCCAAAAGGAAGAAAGCAAAAAGGGCGACAGTTGCCGCCCTTTGAAAAAATCCGCGTAAGCAGCTTTAGATGCTGTCGTTGATCCAACCAGACAACACAGCCTTTGGCGCAGCGCCTGTTTTATTGGAAACAACTTTCCCGCCCTTGAACAGGAACAGCGCCGGAATGCCGCGAACGCCCATCTGGGCCGGTGTATTCGGATTTTCGTCCACATTGACCTTGGCGATTTTGACTTTGCCTTCGAGTTCGGCAGACAGCTCTTCCAATGCTGGGCCGATCTGTTTGCAAGGGCCACACCATTCAGCCCAGAAATCCACCACAACAGGGATGTCTGAATTGATTACTTCGGCTTCAAAGGTGGCGTCGGTCACGGCTACGGTTGCCATTTTACTCTCCTACATAGGAAATTTCAGTTGCCTGTAACCTAATTATCCAAGGTCAAAGGGTCAAGGCGAACTCATGCTTTGTAAGGCAGTTCTCGCCAAATCAACAGGGATCGGCATCAGCTCTGCTTTGAAGGTCCACAGAATGGCCAGTTCTATTTCCTTGTCCGGATATATTTGCCGCAGTGCGGATTCATAGGCCCCCATTTGCCGCAAAATGCCAAGCGGCGTGTCTTGTGCGGTGTCTGGTATGATGCGATTTGTTTTAAAGTCGATTGCCAAGACACTGTTTTCCTTAACGATCAAACGATCAATAATTCCGTCGATTTGCCGGTCTGCCAGTTCCGGCAAAAAAGCCGTGACGCCAACCTCTGCAAGGCTATCTGGCGCAAAAACTGGTGCAAGTTCCGGCCTATTCAAAAGCAGGGATACCTCTGCCAGAACCTGCGGCAATTCGTCTGGATGCAAAGGCGTACAATCGCCTGTCAAAAGCGCCTCGGCTTGGGCTTGCCGGTTTTCGGGGGGGATCGTGGGCAGGTGTTCCAACAGCTTGTGAACCTGACGCCCGCGGCGCATTGCGTCTGCTTCCCTTACGTGGTCGCCATCCCCGAACAGGGCCTTGGCACCGTCAAATTTGGAGGGGGACAAAGGCTGCAAAGGCCGTGCGACGGGTTGCGCCGCTGTGTGAACCCAATCCGGGGTGATTGTTTTTTCGGGGGGGCGGGATTCCTTCTTAGTTGCCGTATCTTCGGACCAATTCAGCAGGAGGGATTTCTCCCCGTCCATCAGTGGTGAATCGGTTTCCTGAATGGCAAGCGGCTCCATGCCCTGACGGATCAGATCATACCAGCTTTCGCCCTCTTTGCCCTCTGTTCCGGCCCCGCAAACCACAAGCCAGCTTTCTGCGCGGGTGATCGCCACATAGAGCAGGCGCATACGCTCTTGCTGCTCGAATTCCTTGCGTTTTTCCATGGCCTGCAATTGTGCTTCGGTGGCGTTTGACTGGTCTACTTTCCACACCGGAGAGCCGTCTTCCAGCACAACAATTTGATCGCGATCACGATACTGGCGTTTTGCGGTATCCGGTAAAATTACCACGGGGGATTCAAGACCCTTGGCCCCGTGAACTGTCATAACCCGAACCTGATCCGCATCCGGTGCCATCTCGCGTTTGATTTCCACATTTCCGGATTCAAACCAATGCAGGAAACCGGCGAGCGTTGGCACATCCACATGTTCATAGCTCAGCGCCTGAGTCAGCAATTCATTGATGCCGTCCTCTACTTCGGCCCCCAATCGCGCGCGTAAATTCTCTCGTCCCTTGAATTCGGTAAGGATCATTTCAATAAGCTCATAGGGGCGCAAAAAATCAGCCTGTTTCAGAATTTTGCGAAGAGACATTAAAGTAGTGGAAGTGTCTTCTTGCGTTGTGCGCAACTGCTGCCAAAGAGAGCCTTTGCGCCCATAGGCCAAGCGGAACAACTGGTCCTCGGACCAGCCGAAAATAGGCGAGCGCAGGGCTTCTGCCAGAGAAAGATCATCCTCGGGAAGATCGGCAAACTTCAAAAGTGACAGAATATCCCGCACCGCCAATTCCTGCCCTACGTCCAGACGATCGGCACCGGCAACGGCTACATTCCGGGTCTTCAGGGCCTTGATGATGGCGTGGAATAACGGCCCACGGGTTTGCACCAAAATCAGGATATCACCGGCAGTGATGCTGCGTTCGGGGTTACTGCCGGGCAACACCATATTGGTACCAACCACATGTTCGATCCAGTCCGCCACCTGATTGGCAAGTATGGTTCGCGGATCATTCGGGCTGGGCAAATCAACGGGTTCAAACCAGGGCAGTTCATCCTTGGTTTGCTCGGCCTCGATAAAAGGCCAGAGGTCAACACGACCGGGTTTATCCATGAAAAAGGCGCGATGGCGGATATCACCTTCAAGGCCGCGGCCTGCGTCGCCTTCAAACACGCGGTCTACAAGGCTCAAAATGGTGTTGGATGAACGAAAAGAATACAGCAAATCCTGCCGTTCCAGACGCTTTGAAACCTGGGTGTAACGTTCGGAAAAACGGTCGCGCATTTTGGAAAACTCGGCGGGATCGGCCCCTTGAAAGGAGTAGATCGACTGTTTCTCGTCGCCGACAACAAACAAGGTCCGTTCGGCCTCGCTTGCGCCTTGGCCGCTGGTGAATTCATCGGCAAGCTGGCTCACCACGGCCCATTGTGCGGGGCTAGTGTCTTGGGCTTCGTCCACCAGAATATGGTCAATACCGCCGTCCAGTTTATACAAAACCCACTGGGCAGAGGCCGAATCCTCGAGCAGTGATCCGGCTTTGGCAATCAGATCGTCAAAATCGAGCTTGCCTGTCAGTGCCTTGCGCCGGTCATATTCGTGCAAAAATGCCCGGCTGAAATCTGCTAACGCCGTGGCGCGTGCGAAGGAAAGTATACCGACCCTTTTGCTGCGGGTAGCCTCTATCAATTGTGTAAATCCGGCCAAATCCGCACAAAGCGCCGGATGGGCGTTTTGCAATTTCTTGGTCATAACGCCTTGCCCTTTGGCAACGTTTTTTCTGCCAAGTTTTTTGCTATTCGCAATCAGGCAAACACCCTCAAGGATTTTCAAAACCTCGTTCGGGTTGCTCTGGGCCAATGCGGCGGCCAGCTTGTTGGCGTTTTTAACATCTGTGACGCTTCCGGTGTTCAAGACATCCACCGCCTGTTGCAGCATCGCCCTGTTTGCAGGTGTCATCACCGAATCCAGAAGCGTGGTCAGGCTGTCTTCTGGTGAAACACCAAAAACATCGGCAACAACGGGCTGATAAACGGATTTACGTTTGGATACAATTTCCCGCAGCAAAACATCCGGCTCTGTCCCGCCAATATATTGCGCCAATGCGTCCACCTCGGCGGTGGCTTTGCGATCTGCCAGCTCTTCCAGCACCTCCTCGCGGAGCATCTTGGCCTGACGTTCTTCCATGACCTCGAAAACAGGCGAAACCCCTGCTTCCAGCGGGAAACGCCGCAGCAGTTTATCGCAAAAGGAATGGATGGTCTGGATTTTCAACCCGCCGGGCGTTTCCAGCGCATTGGCAAACAAGGTGCGCGCCAGCCGCAGGTTTTCACTGCCCAGCGCTGCGGGTGCCTCGCCCAATTCCTCGAGCGCCTGGCGCAAGGCATCTTCGGGCATCATTGCCCATTTGCCCAGCCGTTCAAACAGCCGGTTTTGCATCTCTGCGGCGGCGGCTTTGGTGTAGGTCAGACACAGAATTTTTTGCGGGTTGGTTCCGTTCAG
>JALWOO010000707.1 GCA_027083485.1 Amylibacter sp.
GTCGGAAAACCGTCTGTTTGCCGAGGCACTGGAAGCCGCCGGTGTGGCCTTTATCGGGCCACCTGCGGGCGCGATTGAATCCATGGGCGACAAGATTACGTCCAAGAAGCTGGCCAAAGAGGCCGGCGTGACCACGGTTCCGGGCTATATGGGGTTGATTGCGGATGCAGAGGAAGCGGCGAAAATCGCCGCAGAGATCGGCTATCCGGTGATGATCAAGGCCTCTGCCGGTGGTGGCGGCAAGGGCATGCGCGTGGCCTGGAATGACGACGAGGCCCGCGAAGGGTTCAAGCTGTCCAAAAGCGAAGCGGCGTCCTCCTTTGGCGATGACCGGATTTTCATAGAAAAATTCATCACCCAGCCGCGCCACATCGAAATTCAGGTTCTGGGCGACAAACACGGCAATTGCCTGTGGTTGAACGAGCGCGAATGTTCGATCCAGCGGCGCAATCAAAAGGTGGTAGAGGAAGCCCCGTCGCCTTTCCTTGATCCGGCCACCCGCAAGGCCATGGGCGAACAGGCGGTGGCGCTGGCGCAGGCGGTGGATTATTGCAGTGCCGGGACGGTGGAATTCATCGTGGACGGGGACCGCAATTTCTATTTCCTCGAAATGAATACCCGTTTGCAGGTGGAACACCCTGTGACCGAGCTGATCACCGGCATTGATCTGGTGGAACAGATGATCCGCGTTGCCAATGGCGAAAAACTGGCGATGACGCAGGATGACATCGGCATCAACGGCTGGGCGATTGAAAACCGGCTCTATGCCGAAGATCCCTATCGCGGGTTTTTGCCCTCGATCGGCCGGCTGAGCCGCTATCGCCCGCCGGCGGAGGAAGCTACGCCGGAGTATGCGGTGCGCAATGATACCGGCGTGTTCGAGGGCGGCGAGATTTCCATGTATTACGACCCGATGATCGCCAAGCTTTGCACATGGGCACCGACCCGCGACAAAGCCATAGAGGTCATGCGCAACGCGCTGGACGGGTTCGAAGTGGAGGGCATCGGCCACAACCTGCCGTTTCTCAGCGCGGTAATGGATCATCCGAAATTCACCGCTGGTGAAATGACCACGGCCTTTATCGAAGAAGAATTCCCTGACGGGTTCAACGGGGTGGAACTGGATGAAGCGGCGCTCAAACGCATCGCGGCCAGTGCGGCGGCCATGTATCGCGTTGCCGAAATCCGCCGTGCGCGGGTGTCGGGGCGGATGGACAACCACGAACGCAAGGTCGGGCGGGACTGGGTGGTCAGCCTGCAGGGGCAGAATTACCCCTTGACCATTGACGCGGACAAGGACGGCTCCACCGTGAGTTTTGCCGATGGCACCGTGCATCGGGTGGCATCAAGCTGGACGCCGGGCGATTTGCTGGCCAAACTGGATGTGGACGGCGAAACGCTGGTGCTGAAGGTGGAACCGATTTCGGCGGGCTATCGCGTGCGCTCGCGCGGGGCGGATCTGAAGGTGCGGGTGCGCAGCCCGCGCAATGCAGAACTGGCGGGCCTGATGCTGGAAAAACTGCCGCCGGATACGTCCAAAATGCTGCTCTGCCCGATGCCGGGCCTGATTATCGCATTGGAAGTGGCGGTCGGCGACGAAGTTCAGGACGGGCAGGCGCTGTGTACCGTGGAAGCGATGAAGATGGAAAACGTTCTGCGGGCCGAGAAAAAGGGCATCGTTTCCAAAATCACCTGCAAGGTTGGCGACAGCCTCGCGGTGGATGAAGTCATCATGGAGTTCGAATAAAGCGATGCGATCAGGCGGGGCAAATTATGGTGGAACAGGGGCGCTGCCCTTGGGCAAAGCCTTTGCGATCTATTTGCCTCGTTTTGCGCGCTGCTCGTCGATGCGCAGAGGGAAATTGTCAATGGCACGGGAAATTTCGCGCACGGTCCAGGGCCGCGGTTTGCGCAGTTTCACCTTGCCATCCTTGCCCACCAGCACCAGCGAAAACCCCCTTGGACGCAGTTTTTCGCGTAGAGGAGAGCGGGATTTCGGATCGGCATCTGTCAGGATGACCACATCGCGATCCAGCAGGGATTGCGGGTCTTCCAATAGCAATTCCATCTGGCGGATGAAATGCGGATTATTGGGGGTGTCGGCGAAAATCACCAACGGGCGTTTTAGCCAGAGGTATTCGGATAAATCCTGTGCGGCCAATGGCATGGCCAAAAACCACAGGATCGGGACAAGCAGAGTTCGTGATAGCATTCATGGTCCTTTCCCTGCACAACTTAATCGCTTTGTCGTGAATTGCGAGGGGGGAAATGTTGGTGAACCGGTTTTAGGGCGGTTCTTGCATCTGGCTGGCGGATGCCTCCGGCGGGGATATTTCGGGAAAATGGAAATGTTCGGGAGGCGATTCCATGGATAGGGGGGTGCTGCGGTTTGTCGGGTTAAGCCTGCTCGGGGCTTTGGGGCCGATGCTGGTTTTGGTGGCGATGACCCTGATGCGTACCGGTGGGGTTTGGGAATATGCGCTGGATGATGTGTATATCCATCTGGCCATGTCCGAACAGCTAGCGCAGGGCGGTTACGGGGTGAATCCGGGGGAATATGCCTCGGCGTCCTCGTCTATTCTGTATTCCTATTTGCTGGCTCCTTTTGCGGGAACGGCGTTTCATGTGTGGTGGCCCTTGGTGATCGGGATTGCGGCGCTGGTCGGGGCGGCGGTTCTCTGGGGGAGGGTGCTGTGGATTGCGGGATTGCAGGGGGCACCGGTGTGGATGCTGGCGGTTTTGGCGCTGGGGGCACCGTTGTTCATGCATCATCCGGCGATGTCGCTGATCGGGATGGAGCATATGCTCCATATCGTGGCGGGGTTGCTGGTGCTGAACGGGTTGCTGGATTTTGCCCGTGAGGGGCGCATTGGCTGGATGCTGGTTGTGGGGGTTGTGGCCAATCCGTTGTTGCGGTTCGAGGGCATGGCGATTGCCCTGTTGGCCTGTGGCGTGTTGTTTTTGGGCGGGCGGCGGCGTGCCGGTCTGGTTTTGCTGGCGCTGACGGCCCTGCCGCTGGCGGCGCATTTTTGGCATATGTCTTTGATCGGGCTGGATTTGCTGCCCAATTCGGTGAATGCCAAGGCCGCGATTACCGGCGGCGGCGATAAACAGGAGGGCGGCCGGTTGGCGCGGATTCTGTTTGCCTGGAAGCTGGCGTTGTTTTTCCCCACGGGGCGGATGTTGATCGGGGCGGTTTTGTTCGGGGCGCTGGCGCTGATTTCCATGCGCCGCTATGTGCGCGGGGTTTGGGCGTTGCTTGGCTGGATGGCAGTGTTAGCGGCGCTGGGCCATGTGACATTGGGATCGGTGGCGGCATTTTTCCGCTATGAGCCCTATGTGTGGACGTTTTTTATTGGCACATTTGCGGTGCTGGTCGGGTTTTTGCCCAAACAGGGCCTTGGGCGGGTGGCACCGGTACTGCTGCTGGGCGGGCTGTTTTGGGG
>JALWOO010000708.1 GCA_027083485.1 Amylibacter sp.
AAGAGGCTTTGTCCATGCGGGGCTGCACGGGCTGGTCGGCTGCATCAGCGCCGCTGCCACGGGGGCGGATTGCGCGGCAGGGGCGCTCGGCGGGGTGGTGCAGTCGGTTTATGCGGGGACGTTGGAGGGCAAAGGGCCGGACCCGGCGGATTATGCCACCAAAGAAGCCTACACCGCCGCTTACAACGACTGGAAAGCCAGGGTCGGCCAAACCGCCAAGCTGGTCGGCGGGGCCGTGGGCTATGCCTTCTCCGGCGGCAAAGGGGGCAATGTCAGTGCCACCGCCAGCGTCGCGCAATCGGGGATTTTGAATAATTACCTGAGCCATCGGGAAATTGTCGCGGCTGAAGAGTATCGCCGGCGTTGCCTTGATGAAGGGGATCAGGCGGCCTGCAATGCACTCGATGCCCAGTTGGAACTGGACTATGCGCGAGACGATTTGTTGGAAGCTTGCGTGGGAGTCTACACCGATATCTGTCAGAATGCCCGCCGGGAGCTTCGGCTGGCGGCCGTTGATTTCTTTCAGAAAAATGCTGATGGAGAGCAACCGCTCAGCGGTACGGGGCTTTTGTATATGAACCGTACGATTCAGATTGTTGCCAAGTATTTTGACCCGAATGATGATGGATTGGCGACGCTTTCTGGCCCGAAAAACTATGGCTACACAACCGAGCGCGAAAACGAATTGGCCCGCATTGCGGAGGCGTTCCGTATCGGGGACGCGGCGGGTATCCATGATGGCAGCATGGCAGGTTTTTCGGCCGCGCTGCTTGCAGCGGGCATTCTTACGGCAGGGGGTGTGGCAAGCGAGGTTGAGGCGGGGGGTGTTGCCGCTGCTGGAAATGCAGAATTTCGGGTGGTTATTCCTCCACGTCCAACACTTTGGACAACATGGGAAAGCTATCCTAAGGTTACACGGATGACACCAAACGGACCACAAGAATTTGCCATCATTGGTGGGCGGGCTTATTCTGAACATGCGGTGGCACGTATGCAACCGAGTGGGCAGAGGTATTCGTCGGGACATGTGAGTGACCAAACGCATAACCCGACCTCTGGACCGTGGGCACGAGTTGAACCCGGAACTTTAGTGTGGGATGGGCGTGGTTTTGTCCGCGGGCGTTCAATTTCACCTACGTATGTTGAGGATATTATTCGCAACACAACGCCAACACAACAAGGGAACAAGAACTGGAACTATACATCGGGAAATATTCAGGTGATACTCAGCCCAGATAAAACCCGTGTCATAAGCGTATTGGATGTACATCAATGACTTTAAAAAATTATGAACGTTTACTGAGCGCGATTCAGAAATTTCGAAATAAAGAAATACCCTTTACGGAATTCTCGGGTTGGCTGCGGACAACTGCTTTTGGGCTTGGATACGAGTTGCAATATCAGAAAGACTGGGGCAATCACCTTGACGCATGGCTCGAATACATCGAGTATTGCTATCCTGAAGAAGACTGGTATGAGCTCGGCTGCTCGCTCGGGTCATTTCTAGAAGACGCTATTCTCAATGAGCCGCGCCCGCTGAAACTCCCGGAAAATGACAGGGTTGTGCGTGAGCAGTTCGTGAAAAAATGATGCCTCGCATCCTAAACCTTCTCCTCTCCCATCTTCTGGTCGTCCAGCCAGTTTAGGCATCGGGTTCTCATAGAACCCTCGCCACGGCGGATTTTCAGACGTTGATCGGGGATCAGGGGCTGAAAGAGGGCGGTTTTGTCCATGCGGGGCTGCACGGGCTGGTCGGCTGCATCAGCGCCGCTGCCACGGGGGCCGACTGCGCGGCAGGGGCGCTCGGCGGGGTCGTGCAGTCGGTTTATGCGGGGACGCTGGAGGGTTCCACCCTCACCGAAGAGCAAATGCTCACCAATGTGAACCTTATCGGCGCACTGGCAGGCTACTTTGCCTCCGGCGGCAAAGGCGAAAACGTATCCGCCACCGCCAGCATTGCCCGCTCGGGGTTGCAGAACAATTATCTGAGTCATGGCGAAGCGCTGGAGCGGGTCACCTTGTTGCGAGACCTCGGGGAGTGCATGAGCGGAGAATCCGATTGCGATTCCGACACCATATCCGCTCTGTTTGCGCGCATTGGAGCGCTCACCCAGCTGGATCAAAGCCGTGACCGTGCGCTGATAGAGGCCTGCGCCACGAATGTTACGTCACCCGCGTGTTTGGAACAGGGGGCCCTCGTCGAGGCGGCGGCGCTCAGTTTCAATTCAAATGGTATGACCGCAGACCTCTGGGCGGACGCCTTCCATACGGGCCAAATGCGGGATGATTACTTTGGTTTCGGCTCCTCGCCACTGCTGAAAGGCACGGTTTACGGCACCGATCTGGGGAGCGCCAGCGGCTTGGTCGGTGCGCTGGGAACATTTGGCGGCCCGGCGGTGCTTGCGTGTATGCAAAACGCGCTGTGCTGGAATGAAGCCTCCATTTTTGCGGCCGAAATGGCTGCGGGGGATGCCCTCGGGGGCAGCACGCTGACCATGTCTATCGCCGCCGTTGGCGCGACAACGGTTTTCAAAAACGGCGACGAAATCCTCAAGGTGTTTGACAACGCTGGCGGCTGGATGACCCGCGTGGAGGACATCACAGGCCAGAGCCGCAGGGTTTTTGCCGACGTAAATGGTGAATTGCATCTGCTGGATGATGCGGGGGAGTTGGTAAGAATACCAACGCAAGCAAAAATTACTGCTTTGGACCCTTCCGAAAGCGAGATTGAGGCTGCAGAATATTTGGCGAATTTAGGTCACAATGTGGAATTACGCGACCCGATAGGCACACGAGCGGGGGGTGGTACATCGGATTTGGTTGTAGACGGGGTTGCTTATGATGTTTACACTCCCATTACCGCAAACCCGGACCGGATCATTTCGGCAATTGCTAAGAAAAATGATCAAGCAACTGGTATTGTGATCGACCTGACCAATACGTCAGTTACTTTAGAGCAATTGGGTGACGTTTTGGCTCGTGTTAACGGTGCAGGAGCGACAAATATTACAAATGTAGTAATTATAGGAAATTAGTTCATGCCATCAATTTTGTGCAAATGCGGCAAGCGAATTAGTTACGGCGAAATTCCTTGTAAAGACGAGTGGCTTCTTATCTCCGACCTAGATTTTGACCAACAAATGGGCCTCATAGAAAGTGAAAAACTATATTCAAGGTTCGACCATATGTTAAAGTGCCCAACTTGTGGTAGTTTGTGGGTTTTCTGGGATGGGTTTAACGAACCACCGACGTATTATCTTTGGTTGGAGCCTGACCTGACACCCTGACGCCTTGGTGAATTGGATGAAAACTACCTTGCCATTGCCGGTGCCTATCTTGGCTGGGAAAACACCGGTGGTGGCTCCGACCAGATTGACAGCCCCGGGGGCGAGGATGCCCCCCATTGGCGCAGCGCCGGGGATTGGGAAGATGACCAGC
>JALWOO010000709.1 GCA_027083485.1 Amylibacter sp.
TTAAGAAAACATTTACCTCACCGGTGTCATCATGGCTTTGGGAAGGGTGCAGTCACGGATAACATCGGCACCGCATTTGCGTGGTTTCAGATCTCGGGTCAGGCACAGGCGCACTTCCTGAATGTAACCTGATTTGCAGGTGATGCTGATCTGGTTTTGCAACAGCTTCGGGTTGGTTTCCATAAAAGCCTGTTCCACCACTTTGGCCGGTAGCAGGATCGGTTTGGTCAATCTGCGAAAAATGGTTGGCCGCTTGATCTGTTCATAGGCTTTGCGCGACAGGCGGTAATAATCGCGAGCCGACAATCCGGAGCAGCTGCCGTGTTTTTTCCACTGATGCCACGCCAGACCGGAGCTGCCCATAATGTCGATCATCCCGTTGGTCATGGCACGGCTTGGTGGGCGTTTGGCCGTGCGGCAATAACTTGGATAACCACGTTCCTTTTGTGGCCATAACCCGTGCAATACCCATCCGTAATCATGGCGCGGATCACATTGATCTTCCTTTCGTGCATCACCTGTTTGTGCGCACCAGTTGGGCGACCAGCTGAGCGATAAAACATAATAGTCAAAATCACCGGGGCTATCGCCCTTTGCAGCAACCGGGCCGGCCAAGGCTAACAACAGGGCAAATAGGATACGCATGATTAGGGCCTTTTACTTTTATCTGGTTTGGTCTATATAGGCCAAGAATTCCCCCCCTCAAACGGAAATTCGCTTTACCCCGGTAAAGCAGCCGATTCTCGGCACGGGAGAGGTTTATGTAAAGGAAAAGCAATGGCACTTCCAATTATGGCAAAAGCCACCGCAGTTTGGCTGGTGGACAACACAACGCTCAGCTTCAAACAAATCGCGGATTTTTGCGGTTTGCATGAGCTGGAAGTAAACGGAATCGCGGATGGCGAAGTGGCCGTAGGCATCAAGGGGTTTGACCCGATTGCCAACAACCAGCTGACCGCCGAAGAAATCAAAAAGGCCGAGGAAAACCCGCGCCACAAACTGAAGCTGAAATTCTATGCCGCCGCCCAAGGCGAACAAAAACGCCGTGGCCCGCGTTATACACCGCTGTCCAAACGTCAGGACCGGCCGGCGTCGATCCTGTGGCTGGTGAAATTCCATCCGGAACTGTCGGATAGCCAGATTTCCAAGCTGGTGGGCACCACCAAGCCGACCATTCAGGCCCTGCGCGATCGCACCCATTGGAACATCGCCAATATTCAGCCGATTGATCCGGTGGCCCTTGGCCTGTGTAAACAGGGCGAACTTGACGCTGCCGTGGCCAAAGCCGCCGCCAAAGCCGCAAAAGACGGCGATGTGATGACCAATGAGGAACGCCTGAAACTGGTGTCCACAGAACAGTCGTTGCACATGGATCCGGAACCGGCTCTGCCCTCGAGCATGGACGGGTTGGAAAACTTCACTCTTTCCGGCTCCGACGAGCCAAAGAACAAGAAAGAAGCCATGGCCGACGCGGAAAGCCTGTTCAATCTGCCAAATACAGATGCGGACGATGGCGAAGACGACAAGTAATTGTCTGTAGAACCGTATTGGAAAAGGGCGTCTTCGGGTGCCCTTTTTGTTTGCAAACCGGGCAGTGTTTCCCGCGATATTGCCATTGTCGCGCTGCGCGCAGGGCGCTACACTGGCGGCAAATCAACGGAACAAGAGCAAAGCCATGACCACAAAAGCGCCTGAAGTTGTTGAAACCGATAAATCCCGTATTGCCTGTGACGGCGGCGGTGAACATCCGCGTGTCTGGCTGCAAATCCCGCAGGACACAGGGACAGTGCACTGCCCCTATTGTGATTGCAAATATGTGCTGAAACAAGGTGCATCGGCCCATTAATCTTTCGAATTCGTGTTAAATATCCCCGCCGGAGGCAAGAAAACTTTTATGCCTCCGGCGGGGATATTTGGACGAATTCGAAGATAGGGTCCGTCAACTGATCGGCACCTCGGCAGGGCCGCAATGCATTACCGGAAATTCGCGGTCCGGCTCTGCGGCACTGAAGAATTGTTTCAGGTTTACGCCGCTCCACATTTGTACCAGCCGCCCTTTGTTGGAGCGCCCTTTGGCCTTGGCTGTGCCGGTCAGGCTGTCTTGATAATAGGCAAACAACCGCCCGCCTTCGCCGTTGTCGCAAATAATATCCGCTTGCGGGATGCCGAATATATTTGCGTATTTCCAGGTGCCGGTGCAATGGGCACCTTCACTGGTGACAGCGGTGAGAGTTCCGACGTTCCAGCCGCGTGCATAGCCTTGAAAATAAGCCCCGTGATCCCCCAGACAGCCAACAAACCGCGAACAGCTTTGCGGGCTGCCGATGTGGTTTTCGCAGGGCATATCCGGTGTGTCCGGTTGCACCGGTCGCAAATCCAGCGGGGTTTGTGTGTTCAGGCCTGTGCCAAGGGAAAAGGTGAAAACGGCTATCGCTATCAGGGCGCGGGTCATTTATGTTTCCTTGAAAAGTAATCTTGCTGCGAGGATAAATCCGTGTCGGAATTTGGTAAAGGCCACCATTTGCATTTGATTGACGGGTCGGGGTTCATTTTCCGCGCCTATCATGCGTTGCCACCGCTGACTCGTAAATCCGACGGGTTGCCAATCGGGGCTGTCGCCGGATTTTGCAACATGTTGTATAAGTTCGTCGAGGATCAGAAAGGCTCGGACGCGCCGACCCATGTGGCAGTGGTCTTCGATTTTAAAGGCAAGACCTTTCGTTCCGCGATCTATCCCAAATACAAGGCCAACCGCCCCCCTGCGCCCGAGGATCTGGTGCCCCAATTCCCGCTTACGCGCGAGGCAACGCGGGCGTTTAACCTGACTTGTCTGGAAACCGAGGGCTTTGAGGCTGACGACATCATTGCCACCCTTGCGGATCAGGCGCGCGATGCTGGGGCGCGGGTGACGATTATTTCTTCGGACAAGGATCTGATGCAGCTGGTGGGCGGCGGGGTGGAAATGCTCGACCCGATGAAAAACCGCCGTATCGGGGTTGAAGAGGTGGAGGCGAAATTCGGTGTCGGGCCGGACAAGGTGATCGACGTGCAGGCGCTGGCGGGGGATTCTGTGGATAATATTCCGGGGGCACCGGGGATCGGTATCAAGACGGCTGCCTTGTTGATTAACGAATATGGCGATCTGGATACGCTGCTGGCGCGGGCCGAGGAGATCAAACAACCCAAGCGCCGCCAGACCCTGATTGATAACGCCGAGCAAATCCGCATCAGCCGCGAACTGGTAACGCTGCGCCTTGATGCGCCGGTGGATGTGCCTTTGGCAGCAATGGAAGTGCTGGAGCCGGTGCCTGATGAAATTCTGGGCTTTCTGGCGGAAATGGAATTTCGCACCCTGACAGCGCGTGTTGCGGCCAAGCTGGGTGTGGAGCCGCCCGTGATCGAGGGTAGCGGCCCGGGCGGGGGATCGACCCCCG
>JALWOO010000710.1 GCA_027083485.1 Amylibacter sp.
TGGTGGATCCGTCAGGCGATCACCCGTTCCATTGCCGATCAGGCCCGCACCATCCGTATTCCGGTGCATATGATCGAAACCATCAACAAGCTGGTGCGCACCGGCCGCCAGATGCTGCATGAAATCGGTCGTGAGCCAACACCCGAAGAACTGTCCGAAAAGCTGCAAATGCCGCTGGAAAAGGTCCGCAAGGTGATGAAAATCGCCAAGGAACCGATTTCGCTGGAAACCCCGATTGGCGACGAGGAAGATTCGCAGCTGGGGGATTTCATCGAGGATAAAAATGCCATTCTGCCGCTGGACAGCGCCATTCAGGGCAATCTCAAGGAAACCACCACGCGGGTTCTGGCCTCTCTCACCGCACGCGAAGAACGGGTCTTGCGCATGCGGTTCGGCATCGGCATGAACACGGATCACACTCTGGAAGAAGTCGGCCAGCAGTTCAGCGTGACCCGCGAACGCATCCGCCAGATCGAAGCCAAAGCCCTGCGCAAGCTGAAACACCCGAGCCGTAGCCGCAAGCTGCGCAGTTTTCTGGACCAGTAACCCCTACTTCCAAACGGCCCTAACGCCGTTTTGGCCCTGCCGCAGGCAGCAGAAAAAACGCCGCATCCTTTCGGGTGCGGCGCAAGTGTTTGCGGGGGTTGTCCGGGTGGAACGAGAGTAAGCAGTGTTCAGGCAGTTCGGGTAAACTGCCGTATCGGGACGAGGCAAGTACCGATACAATTTCCGACCCCGCGAGGCAAAGAAGTCAGAGCAAATGCAGAGCAGCATAAACCATGGTAAAAATCGCGCTGACACCGATCATATCCTCAATCACCGATTGGGGGGACTGACGCAAAATGCTGACAACTTCTTTCATCATGGCTTGGCTCCTGTTCTGTGTTCGTTCTGTATTAACCTTGTTCCACATTTGTTCTTTTTGTTCAAGTGTGATTTGAGAACATTTGCGAACAAAACACCTAACCAACTGAAATCAAACGAATAGATTTATCCTCTTCCATCAGATACAGCAACACCCGCGCTGCCTTTCCACGCGCGCCCTGCAAATCCGGATCCTCGAACAACAGCAACCGCGCATCGTCCTGTGCGATTTTCAACAGGTCGGCCTGTGCCTCCAGATCGGCAATCATAAAGCGCGGCAGGCCGGATTGCGCCACGCCCAACACATCCCCCGCCCCGCGCAATCGCAGGTCTTCCTCGGCAATTTCGAAACCGTCCTCGGTATCGCGCATGACCTTTAAGCGCCGCGCCGCGTTTTCCCCCAGCGGCGGCGCGTACATCAGCAGGCATGTCGAAGCCGCCGCCCCGCGCCCGACCCGCCCGCGCAACTGGTGCAGTTGCGACAGACCGAATTTTTCCGCCTGCTCGATCACCATGATCGACGCGGCCGGTACATCCACGCCCACCTCGATCACTGTCGTGGCCACCAGCAGTTTGGTTTTCCCCGCCACAAAATCCGCCATGGCGGCATCTTTGTCAGCAGGTGGCATTTGCCCATGCACAAGACCAACAACACCTTCGCCAAGGGCCGCGCGCAAAACACGGAATCGTTCCTCGGCAGCGGCCCATTCCACGGCCTCGCTTTCGCCCACCAGCGGACAGACCCAATAAGCCTGCCGCCCCTCGGCCAGTGCCGCCTTGAGCCGCGCCACCACCTGATCGAACCGCGTATTGGACACCAGCACCGTTTCAATCGGCTGACGTCCGGGCGGTTTTTCATCCAGCAGCGAAATATCCATATCGCCGTAATTAGCCAGCGCCAGCGATCGCGGTATCGGCGTGGCGGTCATCACCAGAATATCCACCGCCGCACCTTTGGCCCCCAGATCCATCCGTTGACGCACGCCAAAGCGGTGTTGTTCATCAATCACTGCAAGGCGCAGATCGGCGAATGCCACGTCCTTTTGAAATACTGCATGGGTGCCTACCAGTATGTGAATATCGCCCTTGGCCAGTGCCGCCAGCTTGCGTTTGCGTTCCGCGCCCTTGTCGCGACCGGTCAGGATTTCCAGCACCACACCGGCAGCCTCGGCCAGCGGTTGCAAGCCTTCCAGATGCTGGCGCGCCAGAATTTCCGTCGGGGCCATCATCACCCCCTGCCCGCCGGATTCCACCGCCGCCAACAGGGCCAGCAGCGCCACCAGCGTTTTGCCGGCCCCCACATCCCCCTGAAGCAGCCGGTTCATCCGCACAGGCGCGGCCATATCGGTGGTGATTTCATCCACACTGCGCAACTGCGCGCCCGTGGGTTTGAACGGCAGCGCCGCCAGCACCTTGTTGCGCAACACGCCGTTGCCCTGTGACACAATCCCCTTGGCACGGCGCATCCTGGCCCGCGCCAGCGCCAGCGTCAGCTGATGGGCGAAAACCTCGTCATAGGCCAGCCTTTCGCGCGCCGGTGCCCCGAACCCCAAATCCGCCGTTTTGGTTGGCGCATGCGCCGTCAGCAAGGCCGTATGCCAATCCGGCCAGTCATGTTTTTCACGCAAGCCTGGCGCGATCCACTCCGGCAAATCCACCGCGCGCGACAGGGCGCTGACCATGGCTTTTTGCATGGTTTTCTGGGTTATCCCCGCGGTCAGCGGATAGACCGGCTCGTTTTGCGGAATGCTGTCGCTTGCCTCGGGCCGCAGGATGAAATCGGGATGGACCATCTGCGCCACCCCGTCAAACAGCTCCACCTTGCCCGACACAACGCGCCGCTGCCCGGCTGGCAGTTGTTCGTGCAGCCAGTCCTTATGGGCATGAAAAAACACCAGTTGAAAGCTGGTCTTGCTGTCCTGCACCGTCACCCGATAAGGCCGCCCCTTGATCGCATTGGGCCGGTGCATGCCAACCATAACCTCCACCGTCGCTACACTGGGCGGCTCCACGTCCAGCACACTGGCCACCGGCTCGCGGTTGATCAGACCATGGGGCAACTGAAAAATCAGATCACGGGGCTTTTCCACCCCCATTTTGGCAAAATGCTGCGCCGTTTTCGCGCCAACACCGGTCAGGCCGGTCAGCTCGCCAAACAGCGGGAACAGGATTTCCGGCCGCCCGGCCATCACGCATCCCCGATCAGAGCGAGCCAGTCGGATTCAGACATGATTTCAACACCCAGCTCCTGCGCCTTTTTCGCCTTGGAACCGGCCCCCGGCCCCGCCACCACAATATCGGTCTTTTTGGAAACGGAACCGGATACCTTGGCCCCCAAGGCTTCGGCCCGCGCCTTGGCCTCGGCCCGGGTCATTTGCTCCAGCGTGCCGGTAAACACCACGGTTTTACCCGCCACAGGGCTGCCAGAGGTATCCGCCGCTTTGACATCCTGCACATCCAGATGCGCCGCCAGTTTATCAATCGCCCGACGGGTTTCCGGCGTGTGAAACGTATCCACCAAGGCCCGCGCCATGACCTCGCCCACGCCATCAATGGACAGCAAATCCTCCCAAGCCTCTCCCGCGTGCGGGGCGGCCGCATCCATGGCGGCCTCGAACGCCTGCCATGAGCCGTAATGCGTGGCCAGCAAGTTCGCGGTGCTGTCGCCCACATGCCGGATTCCCAGCCCGAAAATCAGCCGGTTCAGCGGAATTTTGCGCCGCTCGTTGATCGCGGCAAACAGCTTCTCGGCGGATTTCTCGCCCCAGCCATCCCGGTTTTTCAGCTTGGCCAGATTCTGCGCATCCCGCTGTTCCAGCGTGAAAATATCCGCCGGCTCACGGATGAACAGCTGTTCGTCTTTGAAAAACGCCTCGATCTGCTTTTTGCCAAGCCCCTCGATATCAAACGCCCCGCGCGATACGAAATGCTTCAGCTTTTCCACCGCCTGCGCCGGACAAATCATGCCGCCGGTACAGCGCGCCACGCTGTCGCCTTCCTCGCGCACCGCAGGCGAGCCACATTCAGGGCAAACCGTGGGAAATTCATAAGGCACGCTGTCCGGCCCGCGCTTGCTTACATCCACATCGCGCACCTTGGGGATCACGTCGCCGGCGCGGTAAACCTCGACCCAGTCACCCTCGCGAATATCGCGGCCCTCGCGGATCGGGTTGCCCTTGCTGTCCCGCCCCTTGATATAATCCTCGTTGTGCAGCGTGGCATTGGACACCACCACCCCGCCCACGGTCACCGGCGTCAGGCGGGCCACCGGCGACAAAGCCCCCGTGCGCCCCACCTGAATTTCGATTTTCTCAAGCCAGGTATGGGCGGTTTCAGCGGGAAACTTATGGGCAATCGCCCAACGCGGCGTGGTGGAACGAAACCCCAGACGCCGCTGTAACCCCAGATCATTGACCTTGTAAACCACCCCGTCGATATCATAGCCAAGCGTGGCGCGCTGCTCCTCGATATCACGGTAATGATCAATCAGCGCCTCGGCCCCATTGCACAGCTTGGTCAACGGATTGGTAGAAAACCCCAAAGCCTTCAACCGCTCAATCGCCCCCATCTGGGTCTCCGACAACGGCTCTGACAGCTCCCCCCAGGCATAGGCAAAAAATGCCAGCGGGCGGGCTTTGGTAATGCGCGCATCCAGCTGGCGCAAAGACCCCGCTGCCGCATTGCGCGGATTGGCAAAAGGCTTGGCCCCCTTGGCCTCTTGCGCCGCATTCAGTGCCGCAAAATCCGCGTGCCGCATGTAAACCTCGCCGCGCACCTCCAACACCTCCGGCGCGCCCTGCAACCGCTGCGGCACATCATTGATCATCCGCGCATTGGCCGTGACATTCTCGCCGGTCTCCCCGTCCCCGCGCGTGGCCGCCTGCACCAGTTCACCGCCTTCATAGCGCAGCGACAACGACAGCCCGTCAATCTTGGGTTCTGCCGTAAACTCCAGCGGACGCTCCATCCCCAGATACCGCGCCACCCTTTCCTCAAAGGCCACCACATCCGCATCATCAAACGCATTACCCAGCGACAGCATCGGCACCGCATGTTTGACCTTGGCAAAACCCTCCGCCACCGGCGCGCCCACCTGATCCGAAGGGCTGTCCGCGCGCTTGAGCCATGGAAACCGCGCCTCTATTTCCGCATTGCGCCGCTTTAGCCGGTCATATTCCGCATCGGTAATTTCCGGCCTGTCCTGCTGATAGTAAGCCGTATTCGCCCGCCCCAGAACCCGCGCCAGCCGCGCCAGCTCATCGCGCGCCTGTGCCTCATCCAACCCGGCCACATCCATTTCCCGCTCAACCAAGGCACAAGCCCCCTCTTTCGAATTCGCCCCAAATATCCCCGCCGGAGGCTCCAACACCGCCACGACCACAGGTCAGTCGGCAATCCACCATACATCCGGCAAAAACCCCGACCAGTCCCCGTAAATCGGCAAACGCTCCGGGTAATGCAACCCCTTGTGATAGGCCAACCGCGATTTGGCGGCAAACCAGATCGGTATCACATAACGCCCCGATGTCAGCACCCGATCCAGCGCCCGAACCGCCGCCACAAACTCGCTCTGGTCCTTGGCTTGCAGCATATGGCGCACCATGGCCTCTGCCGCCGCGCTCTCCATTCCCATATAGTTGCGCGTGCCCGTTTGGCTCACCCCGTTGCGCCCCCAATACAGCATTTGTTCATTGCCCGGCGACAAGGACAAATACCACTGGTTATAGGCCATATCGAAATCATAGGCCTTCATGCGCTCCTTATGCTGCACCGCATCCACCTGCACGATTTCGGCCCGAACACCCAACCGCTTCAACGCGTCCAGATAGATGTTCACAATCGCCTCGCGCTCGGTGGCCGAGGATTTCAACAACACCTGAAATTCAAATGCCTTGCCCGCCTCATTGCGCAACACGCCATCCTGAACCGACCACCCCGCCTGTTTCAACAGCTTCACCGCGCGGCGCAAATTGCGCCGGTTGCGTTTTGATCCGTCCGAACGCGGCATTTCATAACCTTCCAGCGCACCGGGCAGCAATTCATCGGCAAAAGGCTCCAGCAATTCCCGCACCCGCCCCTTGGCCGGCCCTTTTTCCATCCCCAGAACCGAATTGGAAAAATACGAGGTAATCCGCTTCTCCCCGCCGCCATTTAACGCCTGATTGATGAACTCAAAGTTAAACGCCAGCGTCAAAGCCTCGCGCACCCGCCAGTCCCTGAACAACTCCCGCCGCGTATTCATCACAAACCCGCGCATCCCCGAGGGGCGCTGATGCGGAATTTCCGCCTTCACAATCTTGCCCGCCAGCGCATCGGGGAAATCATATTCACTGTCCCATTTCGCCGCATTGCCCTCGCGATAGGTGGACAAAGCCCCGGCCTTGAAGGCCTCGAAAATTACCGACCCATCCGCATAATAATCATATTGAATAATATCAATGTTATGCCGCCCTTTATTAAAGCTCAAATCCCGCCCCCAGTAATCGGGATTGCGCTTGAACCGGATAAACCGCCCCGGCTCGAAATCGTCAATCAGATACGGCCCGCTGCCGGTCGGAACCCGCAACCCGCTTTCCTGAAAATCGCGCCCCTCCCAATCAGCCTTGCGCAGCACCGGCCGCAGCCCCAAAATCAGCGGCAATTCACGGTCCGGCGTATTAAAGGTAATCCGCACAGAGCGCGGGCCGGTCTGTTCCATCTTGGACACCTTGCGCCAGCTGTTCAGATAACGCGGATGCCCCTTGGTGCCGAGCATCTGAAACGACCACATCACATCCTCGACGGTCACGGGCGAGCCATCGGAAAAACGGGCCTCGGGACGCAGGGTGAATTCCACCCATTCCCGATCCGGTCCCGTCTCTATAGTCTCTGCCAACAATCCATAGAGCGAAAACGGCTCGTCATAGCTGCGCCCCATCAGGGTTTCAAACACATGCGCCCGAATTCCCCAGGGCGCGCGCCCCTTGAGGATGAACGGATTAAGAGAATCAAAGCCCCCCGATTCGCCCAAAACCAGTTTTCCGCCCTTGGGGGCATCGGGATTCGCATAAGGCAGCGCCGCAAAATCCGCAGATAAGGCCGTTTCGCCATACATGGCAATGCCATGCCGTGGTTCAGCCACAGCCAAGCCACTGTTCAAACACAGAAAAGTAGCGATTCCTGCCACAATCCTACCGGTCATTCCGCCCACTCGTGTCATCTGCGCAACATATCCCTTATGAATCGCGTTTTTCTATATGTATCAAGCCTGTCGGGGGAATACTTCATTTTTTTACTTGGAGTCATCCGCGTTATTTTGTATAACATCCTTACTGCTCGATAGGTTTCTTGCCTGTATGAAACCTGCCTCAATAACTTGACGCCCTCCTTGTGAGGGCGTTTTTTTTGCGGTGTATTTTTACAAATGTTAAAATTCCCTTATAAATATAGGGGAGTCGTCACCATCCCCCCTACAATCACAGGCGCAAATGATGAACAGAATGGCCATTTGCACGGGTAATTTTGCCCGTTCACGCCTGTTGGAATCGATTCTCCAGACCGAAAACCGGCAAAGAATCGCTGCTTTTTTCGGACGGATCCAAGCCGACAGAACAGGCCCACTCCGAAGCTTTGTGCCTTTTACAGCGAAAAAATCTACCCACAAACGGGCTACGTTCAAAGTACGGGATGAATTTTCAGGCCCGAACGCCCCGAAGATTGATTAGGTGATCACCGTCTGCGAAAGTGCGGCCCCGGGAACAACTACCGCCAAACTGACCTGCCTTCGAATTCGTACCAATATCCCCGCCGGAGGCATTAAAACTCTTTAACCAGGCTCGGGTAAAACGCCAAATGCCCTAATCCGCAAGCGACGTCACCCACAACACTACTGCATCCTCTTGCCCGCTGGACACTACGTTATGCCCCATTGAAGCATCATAATAGGCACTGTCCCCGCGCCGCATTTCGATCGGTTCGTAAAACTCGGTGAAAAAGGTAATGATCCCCGACAGCACATAGAGGAATTCCTCGCCGTCATGGCGCACCCAGCCGTCGAATTCGTCAAAGGAACGCGCGCGAATGCGGGCGCGGTAGGGGATCATCTGTTTGCTGCGCAGCCCCGCCCCCAGCAATTCATGTTCATAGGTGGCGGTGGTGTGCGGTTTGCCCTGCCCGTTCCGGGTCACATCCATGCGCCCCAGTATCTGGTCCCCGCGCGGCGGCGTGAACAGCTGCGGCACAGAGATATTCAACCCCTCGGCCAGCTTCTTCACCGCATCAAAGGTCGGCGACATCTGCCCGTTTTCGATTTTCGACAGGGTAGAGCGCGCCAATCCGGCCTCTTTTGCCGCCTGCTCCAGTGTCCAGTTGCGCGCTTTGCGCAGGGCGCGCACCCGTTCCCCCAGATCGAGCGTCTCCGGCTCGGTGCTGGAACCATCGGATTTGGCGATACGGATCAGGCTGGGTTCGTATTTGGGGGGCATGGGCGGCTCTCGGTTATGTCTGCCCTTTCTAGCCAACCACCTCGCCGCTTGCAACTTTTGAAAATCTGCTCCATCAAACCCGCATGACAAAACTTTCCCTCTTTGATGGCGGTGCGCCTACGCCCTGCCCCGATCCGTTCAATCTGGCACAATATGTGCTGGCGGCTGGGGCCAAAACACCGGATAAAACCGCGCTCGAGGTTTATCACAGTGTCAATGACGTCGATCACTGGCGTTATCGCGACCTGAATGCGGCGGTAAGGACCACGGCGGGCGGGTTGCGCGCGCTTGGCTTGCAAACCGGCGACAGGATATTGCTGCGCATCGGCAATACGGCGGATTTTCCGATCCTGTTTTTAGGGGCAATCGCCATGGGCGCGGTGCCGGTACCCACATCGGCCATGCTGACCGAACCGGAAGTGCGCCACATCATAGCCGAGCTGGAACCGGCGCTTGTGGCCTTTGGCGGCGGGCTGGCCCCACTTGCCGATCTGCCCTGCACCATGCTGGATCAAACCGGCATCACCGCCCTGCGCAAGGCCGCCCCGATCGATCCCTTGCCCCGCCATCCGGACGATCTGGCCTATATTATTTATACCTCCGGCACCTCGGGACAGCCGCGCGCGGTGATGCATGCACAGCGCGCGGTCTGGGCGCGCCGGATGATGTGGCAAGGCTGGTACGGGTTGCAGACAGACGACCGGATGCTGCATGCCGGGGCCTTTAACTGGACCTATACACTGGGCACGGGGTTGCTGGACCCCTGGGCTATCGGGGCCACGGCGATGATCTATACAGGCGCGCCGGATGCGCAAATATGGGCCGGTATTTCCGCCCGCCACAAACCGAGTATTTTTGCCGCTGCACCAGGGGTTTACCGGCAAATCCTCAAGCATAAAATCCGCGATGAATTCGCCAGCCTGCGCCACGGGCTTTGTGCCGGAGAAAAGCTCCCCGACACGACCCGCGCCCGCTGGCAAGAGGCCACCGGCAAGCCGCTTTACGAGGCCTTGGGCATGAGCGAGGTTTCCACCTTCATTTCCTCCAGCCCGAACAACCCGCCCAAACCGGGCACTTCCGGCCATGTGCAAAAGGGGCGCCGCGTGGCGGTGCTGGGCGACAGCGGACCGGTACCGCTGAACACCGCCGGCACGCTGGCGATCCACAAATCCGATCAGGGCCTGATGCTGGGCTATCGCAACCAGCCCGCCGAAACCGCCGCCCGTTATCAGGGCGACTGGTTTGTCACCGGCGATACGGTCAGCATGGACGCCGAGGGCTATATCACCTATCTGGGGCGCGACGACGATATGATCAACGCGGGGGGCTATCGGGTGTCACCGCTGGAAATCGAGCAGGTTTTGCTGCAAGTTGACGGCATCACCGAAGCCGCCGCTATTGAGCAGCCCGTCAAAGAGGGCGTCAGTGTCGTTGCCGCCTTTTACGTGTCCACACAGCCCCTTGATGATAACCTGTTAATTACCCATTGCGCAGCGCGGCTGGCGCGTTACAAATGTCCGAGAATATTCACCCGGATAGACGCGCTGCCCAAAGGCGCAAACAACAAGATCCGCCGCAAGGAGTTGCGCCAGCCATGACCAAGCTCGACATCATTTCCGATCCGATCTGCCCGTGGTGCTATATTGGCAAAACCAAGCTGGACCGCGCGCTGGAGGCCAATCCGGACCATGATTTCGTGATTGAATGGCACCCTTTTCAGCTCAACCCCGACATGCCGCCCGAAGGCATGGACCGGCGCGAGTATCTGGAAACCAAATTCGGCGGCCAGCAAGGCGCGGTCGAGGCCTATTTGCCCGTGGTTCAGGCCGCCGGGGAAGTAGGCCTGAAAATCGACTTTGCCGGTATCAAACGCACGCCCAACACCCTGAATGCCCATCGCCTGATCCATTGGGCGGGGATCGAGGGCTGCCAGAACGCGGTGGTGGATCGTCTGTTCAAAGCCTATTTCAAGGAAGGCCGCGATATTTCGGACCATTCGGTTCTGGCACGCATCGGGGCCGGTGCGGGCATGGACAAGGATGTGGTGCTGAAACTGCTGCAAAGCGATGCCGACACAGAAGAAATCCGCAAACAGGATGCCGACGCCCGCGTGCGCGGTGTGCGCGGCGTTCCCTGCTTTATCGTGGGCAACACATACGCGGTCAGCGGCGCGCAACCTGTTGAAATGTGGGAAAAAGTCATCGCCGACATTCGCGCCCAATCACAGGCCGGCACCCCATGACCAATCAGCGCGGCGCGCGGTTTGTGGAATTCATCATCCTTGTCTCCCTGATGTTTTCGCTAATTGCCTTTGGCACGGATTCCATGCTGCCCGCCCTGCCCCTGATTGCCTCGGATCTGAAACTGGCCGACCCAAATCAGGCGCAATTGGTGGTGACGGTCTTTGTGCTGGGCACCGGTCTTGGCCAGTTGTTTTTCGGCCCCCTGTCCGATGCCACCGGCCGCAAACCGGCAATCGGTCTCGGGATCGGGCTGTTTATTGTGGGCTGTGTGATCTGCTATTATGTGCAGAGCATCGAATGGATGCTGTTTGGCCGGTTCATTCAGGGGCTGGGGGTGTCCGGCCCGCGCACCGTAACGATTGCGCTGGTGCGTGACATCTACAAGGGGCGGCGCATGGCGCAGGTGATGTCCTTTACCTTCGGGGTGTTTGTGCTGGTGCCGGCAATAGCGCCTGCGCTTGGCCAGCAAATCATGGGGCAATTCGGCTGGCGCTCTATTTACCTGTCTTTCATGATATTTGCCGCTGTGACGCTCGCCTGGTTGTGGCTACGTCAAGCGGAAACACACCCCGCAGATCAGCGCCGGATGCTGAGCCGCTCAGAGTTTGCCACAGCCATCAAAGACGTGTTGGGCAACCGCACGGTGGTGACTTTCATGCTCATTCAGGGGCTGCTTTTGGGCGGATTGTTTGCCTATCTGTCCTCTGCCCAGCAAGTCTTCGTCGAAAGCTTTGATGTGGGCGAGGATTTCCCGCTGTATTTCGCCACCATTACCCTGTTGTCCGGCATCGCGGCCTTTATCAACGGCACTTTGGTGATGCGCCTTGGCATGCGCCGGATGGTGCAAACGGCCATCGGTCTGGCGCTGATCTCTGCGGTTTTGTCGCTGGCGTTTCAAACACTGGCCCCGCAATCGCTGCGGCTGATCGGGTTTGTGGTCTGGTCGGTGCTTTCTTTTCTGCTGATGAGCCTGTCGCTGGGCAATCTGAATGCCTTGGCAATGGACCCCATGGGCCATATTGCGGGGCTTGCCTCTGCGATCATCGGGGCCAGCGCCACCTTGCTTGCGGTACTGCTGGCGATCCCGATCGGGTTGGCATTTAACGGCTCTCCGCTACCGTTGATGATCGGGCATCTGGGATTATATGCCGTGGCCTTTGGGCTGCTAAAGCGGCATCCGGTTTAGGACCGGACCCATCCGGCAATGCCCAAAACAGAATCAATCGCCAAACAAGTCTTATCCATTGGTAGATCCCCCTGCGACAAATGCTGCAACGCAGTATTTTTATTCGCTTATAATCAGATAGTTACCATCACAACCGGATAAAAATGTCGCAGCCACTTGACCCAATGCCGCATTGCAGCATATAGTGTATCCAAAGAGCACCCTCCCTGCTCTGGCATACTGGGAGGGCACGTAGGCCCCAACACAACGGCGGCCGGTTTCTTCCCGCAACCAGTGTCCTCCCAATTTTTTCCCTGATTTATCCAGCCACAAGCAGCGCCAGGCCTTTCCTGTGGCACTGGCGATGCAAATAGGTTAAATCAGTCCACCGCAATGCGGTACAAATGCCACGTGGCGTGGCCCAGCATCGGCAACACAACAAGCAGGCCCAGAAAAAACGGCAGCATGGCGATAATGGTCAGGCCGGCAACCATCAGCCCCCAGACCAGCATCACCCCCCGATTTTCGATCACAAAGCTGACCGAGGTAATCATTGCCGAGATAAAGTCGATATCCCGATGCAGCATCAACGGCATGGCCACTACTGTAATTGAAAACAGAACCGTCGCCAAAATCGCGCCGACAATGGTTCCCACGACCAGAAAAAGCAGACCATCAATGGAAAACAGCACGGAATTGTCGCTCATGATGTTGGTCATCGGCTTCAACCCGAAAAACAGCGCAAAGATCAGATGTGCCAGATAGGTCCACATGCCAAAGAAAAACACCGACACAAAAGCCATCCACGGGATTTCCCGGCCCCGCTCGCGGAAAATCCGGCTGAGCACATGTTGCCATGTCGGCGTTTCGCCGCGTTCTATTTCCCGGCTCACTTCATACAGGCCCACTGCCAGAAATGGCGCAAGCAGCGGAAAGCCGACGATAATTGTGAAAATTCCCCAGCCCTCGCCCCAGACCATCAGTTGTAAAAAGATGACCATGCCGGCGATGACAAAGACTAGTCCGAAAATAATGCCAAACATCGGCGCTTTTCTAAAATCGCGCCAGCCTTTGGCCAGTATTTTCTTGAGATCCGATAATTCAACGATGTTGATTTCCGGCAAAGGCGGTGATTCATTCGCCTGATCTTGCATTTTTATTCTCCCCTTAAAGCGGCACCGGGGATCCGGCACCTAACTCATAAAGGGAGTATAGGAAGCGAAAACCGACCGGTCAAAACTTATCACCGGAACAACAGCCCGACAGCATGCCACGCGGGGTCACCAGATCTATTTTCCAGCCATAGTCCCGCTCTGACATGCCATCGCTACAGAAACCGCGATACAGGACCCCGGTCGTCTCCGGTGCCGTGAAATAATAGCCGATGGAGCTGTTGGCAGAACTTCCGCTTTTTGAAATCGGCAAGCTGGCCCCGTTCAAATAGGCAACGCCCAGCTTTAGCAGCCTGAGCGACCAGAAAGGTTCGGTTCCAGCGCAAT
>JALWOO010000711.1 GCA_027083485.1 Amylibacter sp.
CGGCCATGGTTTGCGCCAATTCAAACGGCACCGGCTCCTCCAGCACGTCATCAAACAACCCGTGCAGAGCTGCATTCTGGGCTTGATAAGCCGCCACTTTGGCACGGTCTTCGGGGTGGTCATTCAACCAGTCGGCCACGGCTGCGCGGGCCTCTGAATCCAGTTCGCCATCCACATAAGCGTTTAGATCACAATCGGTTATCTGCTTTGGGTGGGTCATTTTACCCTCCTCAATCGGGAGTTTTTCGGGGCGGTCGTGCCAGCTTCCATCAAATGGCGCAAAGCCTGCCGTCCGCGTGACAGGCGCGACATCACGGTGCCCACAGGCACGCCCTGAATTTCCGCGGTTTCTTTATAGCTCATGCCTTCAAGCCCCACCAAAAGAAGGGTCTCGCGCTGATCTTCCGGCAATTGTGCCAAGGCCTGTTTCATGTCGCGTACCGCCAGGGATTGTTCCTGATTGGGACCGGTAGAACCGGCACTATCCAGCATTTCATCATAAGGTGTTTCAACGCCCCGCCGCGTTTGTTTGCGAATCTGGTTGATATAAAGGTTGCGTAAAATGGTGAACAGCCACGCCCGCATATTGGTGCCCGATTGCCAGAGATGCACCCGCTGCAACGCCCGCTCAAGACAATCCTGCACCAGATCATCCGCCAGCACAGGATCACGCGCCAACCCGCGCGCAAACCGGCGCAGGCGGGGGATTTCCGCAATAATCAACTGTCGTTTGGCGCTCATGGGCATCGGCTCCTTGGCTTGTGGCCTTTATAGCAGGTTTGCAGGTCTCAGGCCCAAGGTAATTACAGAAATAAAGCGCATTTGAATGCTCTCCAAAAGAAAGGTTTTGACGCAGATTATCCACCGTCTGTGAATGGGAAACACCCCAAGGCAGGGTTTATTCCCTGCGCGAGTATTTTATTGCTTTCTCGGGGAAGTTTACTAATTTTCTAGATTATCCCCCGATGGTCAGCTAGGCCATAGTCCACAGCCCGCAGGAAATACCGCCACCGGAAAGCCCAAATGTTTACACAAAAATCCCGGCAGTTTGTTTTTGAAAAACTGGAACGATCCGCCCCCGGTGATACGCTGGGCCGCTTGATTGATTTCTTTTTGATGGGATTGATTGCCTTGAATGTGGTCACGGTGATTCTGGAATCCGTCCCCTGGATTGAACGGGACTACGGCGTTGTGTTTTTGCTGGTCGATATCGTTTCCGTGTCGATTTTTTCGGTGGAATATCTTTTGCGCGTCTGGAGCAGCATTGAAAGCCCCCTTTATGCCACCAAACGTTTTCCGCGTCTGGCCTATGTGCTGTCCCCTTTGGCCGTGATTGATCTGATTGCGATCCTGCCGTTTTTCATCAGCTTTTACGTCTCTTTCGATCTGCGCTTCTTGCGGGTTTTGCGTCTGTTGCGGGTGCTGAAACTCAGCCGCTATTCATCGGCGATGAGCATGATTCTGGACGTATTCCGGGACGAAAGGCGGGTCTTGTTTGCCGCGTTTTATATCCTGATGGTGCTGCTGGTTCTGGCGGCGAGCGGCGCATATCTGGTGGAGCATCGGGTGCAACCGGACAAGTTCGGCTCGATCCCGCAGGCCATGTGGTGGGCCATGGCCACCCTGACCACCGTTGGCTATGGCGACGTCACCCCGATTACCGCCGTAGGGCAGGTGTTTGGCTCGATCATTGCCATCATCGGCATTATTATGGCCGCCCTTCCCGCCGGTATTCTGGCCTCCAGCCTCGCCGACCAATTGCGTTCACGGCGCAAGCAACTGGCCAGCCGCTTCCTTGCGGCGCTGCAAGACGGGGTTATTGATCCCGAGGAAGAAGCAGCCCTTGAGGAGTTGCGCAAGGAGCTTGGCCTCAGCCCGCGATTGGCCGCCGAAATTCGCCAGCAGGCCCATGACAAGCGCTTGGAAATCATCGGCCTTCATTGCGCCCATTGTGGCAAACCGGTTTCCAGCCCAAGACGGAAACACTAGCGACTGTACCCCTAGCCCGCAATCATCCGGTCCAGTTTCGCCGCACAGATGAAATCATTCTCCGACAAGCCGCCGATATCATGGGTGGTAAACACAATCCGGCAATAGCCCCAGCCAAAAGCCACATCCGGATGATGCCCTTCCTGATCCGCCAGCCAAGCCGCCAGATTGGCCGTATACACCGCCTTGGCAAACCCCTTGAAGGTAAATTCCCGCGTCAGGCTGCTGTTATCGCTGTCCAACACCCAATCCTCGTGCAACCCTTCCAGCAAGGTCGCGCATTGCGCCCCGTTTAGCGCCGCAATGCCGCCCTGACAGGGTTCACAGGTCTTTTGGCTCAAATCAGTCATGGTCTTCCTCCAGGCAACAGAAAGACAGCATACCGCAAAAGGCCAACAGGCAAAAGCCTGTTCCCCCGCCTTTGCATCACACGCAGATCACAACCCGGAACCGGCACCGCCTTGCCGGTTTAATCAATGTGAGTCAGTTGATGCAAAATCCTGTTTTTCACCGGTGCGAACCGGTCGCCGAGACGTAGCGCCGCGCCGCGCAAAATCCGTGCCGGCGGCGATGTATCGGTAAACAGTTTCACCAGCATATTGGTGCCGTGATACAACGGCAAAACCACCCGCCGGTGCGCCGCCTCATAGCGTTTCAGGCCCAATGAACCCCCGATATCACCGCCCCGCGCCGCCGCCTGTGCGATTTCACCGGCCAGCAAATGTGCGCTGCTCAGCCCCAGATTATAGCCATGCGCCGTCACCGGATGCATACCCACCGCCGCATCGCCAATCAGGGCAAACCGGCTGGCAACGAATTTCTTCGCCAACACCCCGACCAGCGGATAGGGATGCCGCTTGCCTATCAGCGTCATCACGCCAAGCTTGCGCCCGAAACGTTTTTCAATATCCGCCGCAAATGCCGCATCGCTCATGGCCATCACCTCTTTGGCGCGGCTGGCCGACAATGTCACCACCACCGAGGATTTCAGCCCCGCCATCGGCAGAATTGCCAGCGTCTGGTCGTAATGGAAACACTCATAAGCCGTGTCCTCATGGGGCAGCGTGTGGGTCATTTCGCACACAATCACCACGCGGCCAAAGTCCAGACTGTCCGCCGCAATTCCCACCATACGGCGGGTCTCGGAAAACCGGCTGTCCGCCGCCACCACCAGTTTCGCATGCAGTTTGCGCCCGTCCGCCAGCGCCACCTGCGACAGAGCCGCGCCGGTTTCAACACCCACCACCCGCTGATCACAAATCAGCGTCACGTTTTCCTGCCCCTGCAACACCGCATAGGCCGCCTTGCGGATCAGGTAATTCGGCACAATCCGCCCCAGATAACCGCCCGCCTGCCCCTTGGGATCAAAATGCAGTGCAAAAGGCGACGTCCCGTTCAACACCTTGGCGTCGCGAATGACCCCGATCTGGTCCTCTGG